>NZ_JBWGPQ010000006.1:0-102645 GCF_056331585.1 Thermanaerothrix sp. | reverse complement strand
CGCTGACAATTCACCCCACTAACCTTCAAAATTTCCATCAATCCCCCCTCCAATCCCCCAGCCCTTGACAATTCGGGCATCCGGTTACAAAATAGGGCAGCATCCTCATCCTGGGAGCACTGACCTGCATGTGCAATTTTTTATGGAGGAATAAACTCATGACGGTGCGAAAAATCTTGGCGTTTAGCCTTTTAAGCCTAACATTGGCGATCCTTTCAGCCTGTAACCCGGCCTCACGCACTCCAACCCCCAATCCGGCTCAAATCTACACTGAAGTCGCCCAAACCGTACAGGCAGGGTTAACCCAAACGGCGGCTGCTATGCCCACTGCTACCCCCACGATCACCCTACCCCCGACGGCTACGGCAACTTCCACGCTGGCCATTAACCCTCCACCCGCGGGCGCAACTGCTACGCCAGTCGTCAGCCCTACCCGCCCCGGCGCCAACCTTCCCGACCGCGCGGAATGGGTGAGTCAATCACCGGCAGATGGCACGGTTTTACTGCCCGGCCAGGAATTTACCATGACGTGGACCATCCGCAACATCGGCGACACCACCTGGACGACTGCTTATCAACTGCGTTTTTACCTCGCCAACCAGGCGCTTCGGCTAGGGGCCTCAGACATAAAGTTCCCTAAGGAAGTGAAAAAAGGTGAGACGGTGGATTTGAGCCTCACCATGAAAGCCCCCACCACGCCGGGGGATTACACCAGCGTGTGGGTACTGACAAACGCAAACGGGCAGAACTTCTACACCGTATACATCACGATCAAGGTCACCGGGGCGACCGCAACCGTAACACCAACAAACACCGCCGCGCCCACAAACACACCAGAGCCCACTGCAACCCCAACCAGTTAAGTCATATACCAGCATGGCGGGCTCTCTGCCCAATCCAGAATACCTGATCGAAGCACTGCGTCTCAAGGCCGAGTTGCTCGGCCTTGAACTTTTGGGTATCACTCAACCGACCACTCCCCCACATGTAACAACGTATGAAACTTGGGTCAAGCAAGGGCGCTATGCGCAAATGGGTTATATGGCTACCGAGCGCAACCGCTACTTGCGCGTACACCCCGAAGCCATTATGGCTGAAGCCCATGCCTTATTAGTGGTAGGTATGCGTTATCCCAATCCCCAGGCAATACCACCGCCACCCTCTCCCTATCCACTCGGACGGATCGCCTCTTACGCCTGGGGAAAAGACTATCATCATATTATCCCTGAACTGATTAAGGAACTGCTGAAGGAACTTGAGGCTTGGCTGAGCACACCGATTCTGGCACGCATTTACACGGATACCGGCCCAATCCTTGAGCGTGACTTTGCACAAAAGGCTGGTTTAGGCTGGATTGGAAAAAACACCTGTTTAATTCACCCGCGTAAAGGCTCTTATTTCCTGCTCGGCGAAGCATTTGTCAACGCCTCTCTCCCGCCCACGCCGCCCTTTGCGACCGATCACTGCGGTTCCTGCCGCCGCTGCATTGAGGCTTGCCCTACTCAGTGCATCCTTCCGGATCGTACTCTTGACGCAGGACGTTGTATTTCCTATCTTACCATTGAGAATAAGGGCCCCATACCACGTGATCTGCGTTCCTCGATCGGCAATTGGGTCTTTGGATGTGATATTTGTCAGATGGTCTGCCCCTGGAATGTACGCTTCGCCTCATCTGAGGGTAGCCCTGCCTTTGCCATGCGTCCAGATATTGCCTTTCCCAATCTCATTGATGAGTTGTCCCTCTCGCCCATGGATTTCAAAGCCCGTTATGGCAACACCCCGGTCATGCGCGCGCGGCGGCGCGGTTACCTGCGCAATATCGCTGTTGCGTTGGGTAATTCAGCTGATCCAGGTAGTGTCCCTCGCCTCAGCCTGACATTGAAAAATGAACCTGAACCTCTCATTCGGGCTCATGCGGCTTGGGCCCTAGGCCGAATCAAGACCCGCTTAGCCCGTAAGCACCTCTCCGAAGCCCTTCAGCGCGAACCCGATCCAGACGTGCAAATCGAGATCAAAGCCGCTCTTGAAGATACGGACTGATCTTTACGTCTTACGCCGTGAGGTTTGTACCCATCGCCCCCAAATTCGGGTCATGGAATCCCACAAGCGCGATAGAAAACCCCAGGTTTGACGCCGTGGAGGTGGAACGATTTCCAGGCCTTCCCATGGATCCAAATCGAATAATTTACGCAAGGCATAGGTAAGAATCAATTTAAGGGAAGCCAACACCGGCGCCGCTAACACGACACCGATAATTCCAAAAAGATTGGCCGAGATAATCGCTGCTACCATCACCGCCGCCGGATGGACACGTAACGCTTCACCCATCAAGCGGGGCACCACCAGGTTATCCATAATGACGTCAGTAATCCAGGCCCAACCGACCACCAACAGCGCATAGGAGATCGGTAACAGACCAAATAGGGTCGAGCCCTGTAGAAAAGCAACCAATCCATAAGTAATCCAGGCCACTGCCGGCCCCACATAAGGGATAAAACGTGCCAAACCGGCCAGTAGCGCTAAACCAAAGTAAAACTTCACCCCCAGTACACCTAAAAGAACGATATAGATTAATACAGTAATCGTAAAGATCACCAATTGACCGCGCAGAAAGGCATTCCAAATCCGACCCAACTCAATGCTCAGCCGCTGCAAATCCTCGGCATATCCGGGGATTTGAATGTTTAGGAGTTGTTGACGTGCATTCTCGGCATCAGCCAGGATAAAATAAGCCACCAGAAGGGCAAAAAACGTCCACCCAATCGCTGTCGCAGCCCCGGCCGCAAAGGCACCGACGAGATTTCCCAACCGGGCTAATAGGGGTTGCACAATTCCTAGCAACTGATTGGCTAGATCGGTGACGGCTACCGTGCTGAAATCAAAACGGAACGGCCCAATTTCAATCGGATGCGCTGCCAAGTTCTGAAGCACTTCGGGTAAAGTGCGCACCTGTGTTTGCAAAAAGTTGATCAGGCTTTGAACTTGCTCAAAAACCGCCAAGCCCCCCAGGGTTAGTAAGCCTACGAAGAGGAGGATAATGAGCAGAAATAATAACGTGCTGGCTAAGCGCCAGGGCAAATGTAAACGTCGATTAAGAAACCGCACCACTGGGTAAAGCAAATAGGCGATAAGAAAGGCCATCAAGAGCGGGCCGATAACTTGACGAAAACGCATTAAGAGGCCCGCGAGAAGGGCTACCAAGGTTAATGCCACCACCAATTTGGTGGTGCTACTCCACCGTGGGGAAGAAGGGGGTGATGTCTTAGAACCAGGGTGTTCCACCATTAACCTGTGCCGCAATTCCCAATAACGCGGTGAGATGATTTTATTATGGACAGGCTCCCGGGAAAAAGATATTGGTTATCCCGGGTATAAGGTCACAATAAAGATTGAAATAATCAATAATAAACAAAGCCACCACACCGCAGACAAGGACAACGCCGGCCAAGGCTAGCACTACCCAGATCCAACCCGGCCAGCGGCGACGAACTGGTTTGGGCTCAGGAGAGGAAATAGGCATTTCTTCCCAACCAGGTAGAGGCGCTTCTGAAATGGGTGATTCCGCCGAAGAAGGCTCTTCCTCCCTCAGCTCAGGAGAGGATGACTCGGTCATTGCGCCGCGAAAGACCGCCACAGTTTCATCAATCGCTTCCCGAGTCACTTCAAACACCAGGCTGGTGTGCTCCCCAAATTCAAGCACATCACCATGATTCAATGGTTTAGTAGCCGTGATCATCTCTCCGTTCACCAACGTGCCATTGGTTGACCCCATATCCTCAACGACATAGGTATTACCACGGCGAAGAAAGCGGGCATGACGGCGCGAGATTTCGGGATCGGCGATTACAATATCATTCGAGGGATCACGTCCTAACCAGATCTCATCTTTTTCAAGCGGAAACCGCTCACCAGGCGTAGGACCAGTCCGCATATAAAGTTGGAAAGAAGGGCTCATCAGTCACCTCGCCAGGATTTAGACTCGTCAGATAACCTCAGTTTAGCAAGGGCGAGGGCTTCTGTCAAACCGTTGCAGGTTCATCTTCCCATTAAAAAGACCCCGCCGTGCCGTGTGCTGCGCAGTTTTGAACCTGCTCTCGCAGGAGTTGGGTCCCTCCACCTTGGATCCGCCTTGGCCGGAGCCTATCGCGTTTCGCAAGGATGAGTCGGAACCCTCGTGATAGGTGTTGGCTCAAAACCGGTCGTGCGGCATCACGTACACAGCAGGGCAATTTTTTTATACCACAAATTTTTTCAAACGGGTAGATTGTTAATGATTATTTTGTCAAGGCGATACCTTATCTTGTCCAGACAAAAGTAGAAGAATAAGAGGAACCATTCTCAATTGACGAGATAATCCTACCCGGGTATACTGACTGACAAGAAAATTCAAGACCGTTACGCAAAATGCGAGCCTTCATTGCGATTGAGTTCCCTAAAGATATTCAAAACCAACTGGGAAAACTGGCTCAAAACCTCCGTTCATCCGGTTTACGAGGGGTGCGCTGGGTTACGCCCGAGAATATTCATCTCACCCTCAAATTCCTGGGAGACATCAAAACCGAGTCAGTTCAATTTCTTACCCACCACTTGCCCATCATAGCGAAGGCCTACTCTCCGTTCACCCTTCATCTCCGTGGCCTAGGTGTCTTTCCGGGACTGCGCCATCCCCGCGTCTTGTGGGTTGGTGTGGAGGCACCTACCCCTCTTTTTGACTTACAACGGGATATTGAGGCGCTCACTCAGCGCCTCGGCGTTCCCCCCGAAAATCGCCCGTTTACGCCTCACGTTACCCTGGGACGCATACAAGCCGATTTCGGGCCTCAAGACCAAGCCTTGCTTGAGACCCAATTACAGACGCCTACCTCCGCCTTCCATATGTTGCTCCAGGTCAATCAAGTAGCCCTTTTCCGCTCCGATTTGTTTCCCACCGGAGCACGTTATACCCTGCTCTTTCACGCCGACTTTTCTGAAAGAGATGAAAAATAACTGGCATCCCGCAGGTTTTCGAATAGGTTATGCTAGAATTTAAGCAGGTCTAATCAATCCCTTTATATCGAGGTGACTTCTGAACGCTCTAGAACTTGCTCGCCGCATCGTCAACGCATTAGAAGAGAAGAAAGGGGAAAACATCCTGCTCCTGGATATCCATGAACTGGCAAATTTTGCCGATTATTTTGTCCTCTGCTCCGGGACAAGCGAGCGAATGCTCGAAGCCCTGGCCGACGCTGTTTGTGAGAGCGCCAAACAACACTTCAGCCTGATCCCGCACCAGGAAGGTTATGCTAGCGCTGGGTGGGTCGTTGTGGATTTAGGGGACGTGGTAGTTCACCTTTTCTCTCCCGAACGGCGCAACTATTACCGCCTGGAAGACTTGTGGAGCCAGGCCAAAGTATTGGTAAGGCTGCAATAAATTACCCGTAGCGGCGTGTTCAAACGAAGTAAATGATAAGGAGGGGAGAATGAGCCTAAACAGAGCCAGCCGGTGGGCATGGGTAGTGCTTGCAATGATCATTGTAGGGCTTACTGCTTGTACTCAGACCGCATTGCAGCCTACTCTTACTCCTACTACCTCATCTCGCATCCCTGGGGCATTAATTCGCTTCCGTGGGAACTATTTTTCGACCGCAGGTGAATGCGGTTATTGTCACACCGCGCTTAAATCAGCCAATGGAACCGTTTACTCCATCCAAGACGATTGGCGTAGCACGCTCATGGCAAACGCAGGCCGTGATCCCTATTACCTTGCCCACGTTGCAGAAGAAGTAAATCGTCACCCCCAACATCGAGAAGTGATTGAAACCAAATGTGCTACCTGCCACATTGGGATGGCTTCATTAACAAAAGCGTTTTCGAACGGCGAAGTTGCGATTTTAGGCGATCAGGGCTTGCTCAACCCCGATAACCCTCTTTACCCCTTAGCACTGGATGGGGTATCGTGCTCACTCTGCCACCAAATTCAAGACGTTAATCTGGGTACATCGCAAAGTTTCAGCGGAGGGTTCAACATAGACTCCAACACCCCCGCGGGGGAACGCAGGGTTTACGGACGGTTTGACGTTAATCCGGCTATGGCAACGGTAATGCAAAGCGCATCCGGGTTTATCCCTCAAACCAGCGCCCATGTGACCCAATCCGAATTTTGCGCTGTTTGCCATAATCTCTTCACCCCCTACGTGGATGATAATGGTAACCTAAGCACCGACCTGTTTGCGGAACAGACGCCCTATACCGAGTGGGTGCATTCGGCATACCGTGAATCCCAAGCGTGCCAGGATTGCCACATGCCCACAGCCACCGAAGCCGTCCCGGTTGCTAACACCGGTAGTCCCATCCGTGACCCTTATCACCAGCATTACTTCGTCGGTGGCAATCAGTGGATGCTGAACCTTCTCAAAACTCATCCCGACAAGTTTGCTGTGTCCGCCGAGTCGGCACAGTTCGATCAAACCATTGCCCGTACTCTCGATCAACTACAAACCAAAACGGCTCATATCCAGTTGACCGCCGAACCCCAAGACCAAAGCCTAAAGGTTAATGTGCGCATTGATGTGCTGACCGGGCACAAATTTCCCACCAGTTTCCCATCCCGACGGGCCTGGATTCACATGATCGTTCGCGACGCGGATGGAAAAGCGCTCTTCGAATCCGGTGCGTTCCAGCCAGACGGCAGCATCCTTGGCAATGATAACGATGACGATGAAACCAAGTACGAACCCCACTATCAGGTCATCACCCATCCTGATCAGGTTCAAATCTACGAGCCAATTATCGGAGATCCGAACGGTCAAGTTACAACCAGCCTGCTACGAGCTCAACGCTACTTGAAGGATAACCGTCTCCTTCCGGCAGGACTAGATAAGAATACCCTCCCCAGCGAGATTGCAGTATACGGAGAAGCCTTACAAGATCCGGATTTCCAGGCTGGTGGTGATATTGTGCACTACCAGATCTCGTTTGACTCTCCCCCCACCTATCCCCTTAGTATCGAAGCATCGCTGTATTACCAATCCATTGGCTTCCGGTGGATGCATAAATTTTCCTCATTAAACCTCATCGAAGCCCAAAACTTCATAACCTTGGCCGCCAGTGTTCCGAACTCGCCAATCTCGATTGCCACTGCTCGACTTACTCTAAACGCGGTTCAGCCCTGAACGAGTCCAGCATGGAGCATAAAAATCGTGGTATAAAAAAGGTATGGTCAAAGAGAAGGCTCTGCCGGAACCACGTTACGCCCGAATTCTAGGCATCGAGACATCTTGTGATGAAACCGCTGCTGCTGTTGTGGAGGAAGGGCGACTTCCTTTGTCTAATATTGTGGCTTCGCAAATTGATCTACATGCCCAATATGGCGGTGTATTCCCCGAAGTAGCCTCACGCCAACATATCCGCACCATTTATGCCGTAGTCAACGCAGCCCTAGAACAAGCCCATCTGAGCCTCGAGGACATTGATGCCATCGCAGTCACGCGCGGGCCGGGCCTCCCCGGCTCGTTGGTGGTGGGCCTAAATATGGCAAAGGGTCTGGCTCTGGCTTCTGGTAAGCCGTTAATCGGCATCAATCATTTAGAAGGGCATATCTATTCTGCCTGGTTGGTATCCGAAAATCAGAAGGATCACCATCCCCCTCAGTTCCCCTTGCTTGCCTTGCTTGTTTCGGGAGGGCATACTGAACTCATCCTTATGACCGATCACCTGACTTACCAACGCCTGGGAGGAACCCTCGATGATGCCGCCGGTGAGGCCTTCGATAAAGTAGGACGCCTGCTGGGTTTGACCTACCCTGGTGGTCCAGCCATTCAGGAAGCAGCCCGTAACGGTAATGAAGCAGCGTTTCACTTTCCCCGCGCGCGCTTAGAAGGGACTTGGGATTTTTCGTTTAGTGGACTAAAAACTGCTGTCCTCCGTACCGTACAAGATCTTCAGAAAAGCGGGCGTGGTCTTCCTCTCGCCAATTTGGCTGCCAGTTTTCAGGCTGCAGTTGTGGATACACTCGTTACTAAGACCTTACAGGCTGCACGCACCTTTCGTGTACGCGAGATTCTAGTCGCTGGAGGAGTCTCAGCCAACCAGGCGTTACGGCGCGCGTTTCTAGAACAGCGGGAATTTCCGGTGCATTTTCCTCCACCCCTTTTATGCACCGACAATGCTGCCATGATCGCGGCCGCAGGCTATTTTCATTTTCTTCGCGGCCACCGCGATGGACTGGACATGGATGTCCTACCCACCTGGCCCCTTTTCACGTCTTCGATAAATGAAACCTTAATCCCATCTACCGCATCTAAATGAGTGAACAAGTCGGTTCTCTCTCTATTTCTCTAGAGGCTTTGCGCAACGGCGATCGCAAAGAATTTGCGCGCCTGGTAGATGCCTACTCAACCCCCATCTACCGCTTAGCCTTGAAAATCTTGGGGAATCCGCAAGATGCGGAGGATGTTTTGCAAGAAACTTTTATCAAAGCCCTATCTGCTTTACCCACATTTGAGGGACGCTCCAGTCTTTCAACCTGGCTGTATCGTATTGCTGTCAACGAAGCCCTCATGTTACTGCGTCGGCGAAAACCCGAAACCCTGCTGACCGATAATGATGGCGATGAAAATGAGAGCGGGGAAAACGAAGCCTTTTATTTGATTGATTGGTGCCGCCTGCCCGAGGAAGAATTGCTTTCGGAAGAAGCAAAACGCTTTTTAGATAAGGCAATTGCTCAATTACCCGAAAACCTGCGCCTGGTATTCTGGTTACGCGATGTGGAGGGGCTTTCGATCAAAGAAACCGCCGAAACGTTGGGACTGAGCGAGACCAACGTGAAAACCAGGCTTTTGCGGGCACGATTGAAACTGCGCGAAATTCTCTCTGAGTATTATGGCGAACGTGTGGAAGTGAGGTCCGAACAAGATGCCGCCTAAAAAGTGTCGCGCCCTTCTCTCGCAACTTTCAGACTATATGGACGGGAGTTTAGACCCTCGGTTATGTAAAGCCCTCGAACGTCATTTGAGAACTTGTCCCAATTGTCGGGTTGTGCTTAATACCCTTCAAAAAACCATTGATCTCTATCGCACTGTGGGGGAAAATGAAGACATGCCCACCGAGGTTCGTGAGCGCCTCTTCCGCCGTCTTGATCTAACCGAATATCTGAAGTAAAAAGGAGTGATTCTGTCACTTTTTCCATCTCCATGCATCTAATTCAAGGATGAAATCCAAGAAACCCACTCCTCACCAGTCAGCATCGTCGGAAGCCGTGCCTGCTTTTCATCTAACCCAAGAGGAGAGCAGTGCACCACCGTCCAAAGCCGCACAACCTGGCCAACCTTGCCCGCGTTGCCATCAGGGGATTATGGATTATGACGGTTTACTGAATCTTGTTTGCCCGGTTTGCCACTACGTAGAAGGCGGAGGCTGTACCTGATAACGAAACACAACAACCCCGTTGGGGTTATTCATCCAACACTAATCTCAAACATAAATGAATGGAGGTAGGAATCAATGACGTTACTTGATGAGAATATTCGCGCTGAACTACACGAAGTCTTTACAAAATTGAAGCACCCGGTAAAGATCGTCTTCTTTGGCGATGAAACGGCCAATTGTGAATACTGCGAGGATACCCGTCAATTATTGAGCGAGGTGGCAGACCTTGCACCCGAAAAGATTATTGTTGAAACCTATGACCTCAATGCCAACTCAGAATTAGCCCAGAAGTATCGCGTGGATAAAGCCCCCGGTTTTGTGATTCTAGGGGTGAGAGGAGGCGAGATTTTGGATTACGGCATTCGTTACGCCGGTATTCCCGCCGGGCATGAATTCACCTCGCTTATTAACGATATTCTGAACGTCTCGCGTCAGGACTCGGGACTAAAACCCGAAACACGCCAGGCACTAAAAAATCTGCGTTACCCCGTCTCAATGCAGGTTTTTGTCACCCCATCTTGCCCGTATTGCCCTCGCGCAGTTATCCTGGCGCACCAGATGGCTATGGAAAGCGACCTCATTGAAGCCGAGATGGTTGAGGCCTTGGAGTTTCCGCAACTTGCGGATCAATACGGGGTCTCCGGTGTACCTCATACGGTCATCAAAGTACAAAAATCCAATAATCAGAGTGGTTTTGAGGAAATTGTCGGCGCTGTGCCGGAGAAGAACTTGCTTGAAGCCATTCTACAGGCCGCCCAACCAGCCTAGACTTCTTCTTGGAGGATTTCGAGTATGACCTTAGATGCAAAGGTTATCTGGAAGAGTGGCCTGGCCTTTACCGGCACGGCTAACTCTGGATTCACGATTAACCTGGACAGCGATCCCGCTGTTGGTGGAAGTGATTCGGGATTACGCCCGATGGAACTCGTCGCCATTGGGATTGCCGGCTGTACGGCAATGGACGTGATTTCAATTTTGCAGAAGAAAAAGCAGGCCGTCACTGCGTTTGAGGTCAAAGTGACGGCACAACGCGCACCCGAACACCCTAAACGCTTTACCGATGTTGAGATTGAGTATGTGGTAACCGGGTACAACATTGACCCCGCCGCTGTAGAGCGTGCCGTTGAACTTTCAGAAACCAAATACTGCTCCGCCATTGCCACCATGCGCGGGTGCGTAAATTTCACCCGCAAGATTACGCTGCACGAAGCGACATCCTGAATTGGCTTTGCTACCCCAACTCGGGCTCAGGGATGTAAATTTCAAAAACACCCCTGAGCCCTTTACATTTATGACGAGGCTAGATACTCTTCTAATAGTTTGTGCGCTCGCGGGCGGGCACTTCGCCAATCATAAACGGCGCCAAACTGTTCTAATGCCATAGACGCAGAAATAGCCCCCATCAAGCCAGCACGGTAGAGATCATGATAACGCGCCCACCCAACCACAAATCCGCCACAGTAGGCATTGCCTGCTCCCGTCACATCCACAATCTGCCCTGGAGTAATAGCAGGAATAGCAAGTACCTCACCCCCCAATTTTCCCACCAAACTACCCTGTTCACCCATGCGGAGCGCCACAATTTTTGCCCCCAAAGCAAATAAAGCCGCCATAACCTCTCGCGGCTCGTACTTGCCAGTTAATGCGCGTGCCTCTCCCAAATTAGGCGAAACAATATCCACCCACGCCAAATATGCAGCAAACTGCTCCCGATTCTGGGGAACACAAAACGGATCCCAGGGCTCCCATAGCAGGACCACATCACCCTGTGACCGCAGAAAAGACGCCCAGCGCGGCACGTCTTCCGGGGCACAATGCAGATGAACGCCATTCACCTGATAAAAGTCTGATGGCCAATCCTCCGGTAAAGGTACACTACGTCGAACCCATTGCGGATCCACTCGAAAGACCTCGTGACGGGTACCATCCCTCTCAAACACCTGCCAGGCACGCAGTGTGGGATACGGTCGTGAAAGCAACCCCGAAGGGGCGAAAGTTTGCGCTAACTGCGCTTTTAAATCCAGCGGAAAGCTCTCCCCCAAGATCACCAACAACCCAACCCGATCCTCCCATAACCGCATCCCCATGGCGGCATGGGTGGCCCCACCCCCGAGGACGCTCATTCGAGTTTGGCCGTCAGGGAGAACGATATCATCGAGGATAACCACGCCGACGGAAAGAAACATACCTCAACTTGCGTTTAATTCCTCAAGCCTGTATTTTGAACCGCCTCCATAAAGGCTCGAATGCGTTCAGTTTCCCATTCGTCTAAAAGCGCCTCACGCGTCCACCCCTGACGTGATTTGAACGCACTACTCACAATGATCCCATCTGCCACTTGTAATGCTTGACCAACGTTGGTGGCATTTGCCCCACCCCCCAAGTATAAGGGAACGCCTAAGTTCGCTGCTCGTACCTGTACCAACATTTCTAGAGACTCATTGAACGAGAGTCCGGTTAGCACCAACCCATCGGCTCGCCCAAACACCGCTGCCTGCCGTGCCTCTTCAACCAGAGGCAAGCGCCCCAGGGGTTCGCCAGTGCGATCATACACATCGGCCAAAATCGCGATCTCCTCTTCCCCCAATTGCGCTCGGTACTGAATAGCCTCATAGGCGCATCCTTGGAGAATTCCCTCCGCCTTGACCATTGCCCCAACGTAAACCTTAAGGCGCACGAACTGCGCGCCAATGGCTTGCGCAATCGCCAGCGGCTCGCGCGCACCGTGGCTCATCAGGCATACCCCAAGGATAAGATCAGGGAAAGTACGCCGTATAGCCGTCCCCACAACCGCAAGTGTGGCAACCGTGTGCGGCTGCACCTGGGGGGCGACCGGGGTATCGGCCACATCCTGGATATATAGCGCCGGAATCCCTGCCTTGACAGCACGCTCAGCATTGCGCAACGCAAAATCCACTATCTGCGTTATGGATTGCGCCATCGGATGGCGTGATGCTGGGTGAGGGGGTAAATGTAGAGCCGCAATTACCCGCGGCGGATGAGCGTCAAAAGACAGCCGCTCAGTCATGGTTGCCAGACCTCCCATGTATCGCTGGTACGGATGCGACTGATCCCACCACCGCCCTCGATGCTGCGCCCACCACCAAAACCGCGGAAGAAGGGCTCTCCAATCACCTCAGACCGGTACGCAGCCACCAACTCGCCAGGAATGGCCGCTACCACCGGAGAAAGCACTTCGGGCACCTCGGCGATGGGAAGGTGGTACCGAGAGAGACCCACCAACTCCGTCGCCTTATTTGGCGCGATAGCCGCAACTCGCCGCCCAATGGCTTTCGCCGCCGTAGCCGCTTCCACCGTGCGTGAATAATCGCGACCACATGCTGTGATAAAGAAGGTCGGAGTTTCTACAGTTCGCGCAAAGTACTGCAGGTGCCCCCATTCTTCAGCATCTTGCCCAAGAGCCGAATCACCCGAGGCTTCTAAGATCTTGGCTGCCGAGAATAGCGCCGTGCCAAAGTTCGGCCCAGCACCCACAAAGACAAACTCATTGGCATCTTTCCAAGCCTCGGCCAGTTCCCGCGCCCGAGATTCGGACTGCTCAATCGTCCAGGCAACAGCTTCATTAAGGTGCCGGATTCGCGACCGCCAGGTTTCGGCTTCGCTCAGGGTGAGCCGCCCGCGGACCTCCCCCAACCGAATCGCACTTAATAACAAAGCCAGCTGATTGACAAAGAACGACCGCACGCCCGGGGTCGCCGTCCCGGGAGGTTCCTCAAATGAGGGCGCCGCAGCCAGAAAGGTGCGCTCCGCTTCCTGAGTCACGCGGCTGCCCTCAGTGGCGGTCAGGGCAATGGTTACCGCTCCACACTGCCGGCCCATTCTCAGGGCTTCGACGGTACGCGCAACCGCCCCGGAGACCGAGATCCCGATAAGGAGATTAGTCAACGGGCCGGTCGAGGGCATAAATCCCGCCCCATAGCGCGCGTATTGCATCGCTGTCATCGGCTCAGTTGGCACACCCGCCAGGGCTTCGAACGCATATTCCGTATTGAGTGCCACGTGGTGAGAATCCCCACATCCCACGAGAAAGAGACGTTTAACCGAAAGACACAATTCATGATCCAGGACCTGGCGTACCGTCTCGTTCAAAAAAGGATAGATTTCATCTACCAATTTCGGCAAACTTTTAATTTGAGCCAACATGGTATTCATACAAATTCTCCTCACAACGATGAGTAGTGCTTACCCGAGGGGTAAGGTTGTTACCTGAGGACGCAAGGACTGCAATCGCTCGTGAGCCATTTGGAGAGCCGTCGCCACCTCTAGGCGCGGTAAACCCACTTGGGTCACTAAAAATGAAGCCGAGACCGCACCACGCAATCCGGCTTCAACCAGGTCGCCAAATTCCACCCACCCCACCAAAAAACCGCCACAAAAGGCATTACCCGCACCAATTGGATCCTCCACCTCCACCGGCACAGGTGGCACATGGATCAGACATTCCAATCCTTGTTGACCGATCAGTGCCCCTTGAGCGCCCATGCGCAACGCCACAATCGGCGCCCCGGCATCCAATAGGCGAACCACCAACTCCGAGGGTTCGCCTGGACCAACAAGAGAAATCGCTTCTTCCAGATTAGGCGAGAAAATGTCCGCCAGCGAAACTAACCGCTGTAATGCCTCTGGATCAGGCAAATGATCGGCAGGCTTGAACGGCTCCAGGCTGATTAATCCGCCTAAGATGCTTAGATCCCTGATAAAATCGCTCTTTTCCTCCGATGGATGCACGCCTAGATGATAGCCTCGCGCCTGGCGGTATGAAACCGGCAACCACTCCAGCCGGCGCGCCAGGTGAGTGGCTAGCACCTCTTGAGAGACGCGCCAAATTTGCGTTCTACGTCCATTAGGTTCTAAAAGTTGCCATGCCCGCAGAGTAGGCTCATTTTCCCGTCGAATGCCTTGGACATCAATTCCCCACGCTTCCAACCATTCCCACCAAATTCCGGGGAAATCGGGTCCAACACTGGCAACCAAGCCCACAGAGTCTGACCACAAGCGCATCCCCAAGGCAGTTTGCGCCCCGCCGCCCCCCAACTCTGCCATCGCCGTCCGTCCATCCGGGAAGACAATATCATCCAAAATCAAGTTAAACGCCACAAAATCTATCATAACGTCTCCCCCTTTTGCGTTAGAAACGCCATAACGTCTTGGAAGGTCGGCAATCCGCCCCGTGCGCCCAAGTGCTGCACCGAAATGGCCGCCGCCGCACTAGCAAAGCGCACCGCTTGCTTGGGCGACCATCCCCACAGCCACGCCGCCATGTAGGCCGCATGGAAGCAATCCCCCGCACCAGTCGTATCCACCACCGGCACGCGGAACGCCAAGGTTTCAAATTTCCCCGCGCGGGTCACAACGACAGCCCCCTCGCTTCCTCGCGTGATCACTACCTGTTCTACCCCAGCCTCGATCCAATCCCTAACGGTGTCATCGGCGTGATCCAGAATGTCCAAGGTACTTTGGGTAACGAAAAACAAGCGCAAGCTGGAAGGGATTTCCGCTCGGAACAATGCGCTAACACTATTAGGCTCTACATCCAGCACCAACGGAACACCCACCTGTTGGCAAGCCCGGGCAACTTCCTTCAACCATGTGGCCGTCCAGGGGACTGTGTAAGCCAAACGTGTCTGGGCTAGAATCTCAAGCCCGGCCTCAGTTAGGGAAGGATACCGTTCACCAGGACTAACGATCAAGATGGTGCGCCGTCCTGAAGGCTCAAGCAGGATTACCGTAAAATCGCTGACCGTGTCAAGCGGACTATCAGCCCCCACCACCTCCACACCAAAGTCCTCAAAACTTTGGCGTAAAATCCGTCCCCCCTCGTCGTTACCGAGAACACCACTCCAAGCCACCCGCAAGCCTAACCGCGCTGCCGCACATGCCGTGTTCGCCACTAAACCTCCTGCCACCCGGCCGGCAAATTTTGCAACCAGTTTTTCATCCGGGACGGGCAAACGGGGCACCTGGAGAATCCAATCGACGGCCGCCCCACCCAGGCAGAGTAAATCATAACGATAATTTCGCGTCATACCACCTGCAACACGTCGAATAAATCCTCTTTCCACCGTGGTACACTAATCGCCCAAACCACCCGTACATTAGGAGGTTGGTTCAACACACCGCGCTCATCTACCACCGTCATACCCCGAGTGAGGTCACTGGCTACCTCAACCGTTACATAATGCCTCGAAGCCCGTTCCACCACTTCAGGATCCAAGGCAACAGCCATTGCCACCGGATCTGGCAAAGGCAAACCTGGATCGCGCAACCACTCCCGGTTAGCCCGCAGGGCTTGGCGATTGCAGTCAAGGACAAAATCCGCCAGGGGATTCCTCAGGGCACGTAACGCAGCCATGTCCTCTTCGTTAAGATTGGCCTCACCTCGGCATAGTTCCCATCCCACCATAGTGATAGGTAATCCAGAGTGGAAAACAATTTTCGCTGCCTCAGGGTCTACCCAAATGTTATATTCTGCCGCAGGGGTGATATTTCCCAAAGTTGCCGCTGCACCCCCCATAATATAAACGTGAGAGATAAGGTTAATGATATCTGGCGCCAGCCTGAGAGCCAAAGCCAGATTGGTCAATGGCCCTAACGTGACCAATGTTATCTCTCCCGGAAATTGGCGGAAGGCCTCGATCATAGCCAACACCCCGTGCTTGGGAGCGGGTTCGTGTTTTGGAGAAGGATAATTCATCTCCCCCATACCGTCAGAGCCGTGAAAGAAATAAGCCCACACGGGCTCCCTCAATAGCGGTCGAGAGGCGCCTTCATAAACTGGCGTCTCCGAACCACAAAGTTCGACCGTATAACGCGCATTACGGCTCCCTAACTCCACCGGCACGTTACCGGCAACAATACTGATTCCCTCAACGCTCACCCCGGGCCAACGCAGGGCCATCAAAATGGCTACGGCATCATCGGAGGCTGTATCGGTATCAATCCACAGTCGTCTCATCCTCGGATTCCTCAATGGGTTTCGTCAACCGTTCACGAATGAGATCAAGCACACCTTCCGCATCAACGGTCAAGCAGATATCAATGCGAGGCAAGTCCTTCCATTGACCATACCAATCCACCACGGTCTGCCCCATGCACCGTCCCTGAGTCTCAACGTAAACCGGTAGATGCTGCGTCCCGAACAACTCTGGAGCTAAAAGGTAAACCACTGCTGTCGGATCATGGGTGTGCGTAGCCCCACCCATACCATAAAACTGATCATGGAAACTTTGGTAAAAAGGCGTTATAGCCCGAAGAAAATCTGTTGCCGTATTCCCAGCCCGATATAACTCATTCCAGTAGTCTGGGGTCATCACCACCCGGGTTGTCACATCCAGTCCCACCATGGTCACCGGCCATCCAGCCCGGAAAACGATCGCAGCAGCGTGAGGATCGTTATAAATGTTCGCTTCGGCCACAGGTGAGATATTTCCATGCGTTTCTACGGCTCCCCCCATGATCACCACCCGCCGCGCCAAGGTGACTGCCTCCGGATCCAGGCTGGCTGCCAGCGCCAGATTAGTCAATGGGCCGAGTGCCAACAAAGTCACTTCGCCAGGGAAACGCCGCAACGCCTCAATGATAAATTGCGCCGCGTGTAAAGATAAAGGTCTACCTTTCGGGGATGGTAGAAATGTGTTTCCCAATCCATCTTCACCGTGGACGTAAGTGCCCACCTCACCCAATGGTAAAACCAGTGGCTGACCACACCCTTGCGCTACAGGGATAGCGTCGTTTCCCTCTAATTCAACCAGGCGTAAGGCGTTGGTCGTGGTCACTTCAATGGTGGCATTACCGAAAACACTGGTCAGACCAATCACCTCTAGCTCAGGAGACCGCAACGCCAACAAAATAGCCATTGCATCGTCAATGCCTGGATCGGTGTCAATGATAATTTTCTCTGCCATACCCGTTTTCCTTTATGACTCAGAATCCCGCAAAATGCGTACCCACACCTCACGTTGGCGTGGGCCGTCAAACTCAAAGAATAAGATGCTTTGGGATCCTCCTAGAGCAATTTTCCCTTGTGTCACCATAAGCGTGACGCTATGTCCTACCAAGGTGGCTTTTATATGACCCGCGGCATCCGCCGGCGTATCATAGATGTGATGAAAGTCCACCCGCGTGGGCACCAAGCGGTGTATCTCCTCGGTCAAATCTTGAAGTGTTGCCGGATCAAGACAAGAATTGAGCGTAATAGCAGCCGTTGTATGAGGCACATAAAGGACACAAATACCTTCTTCAACCCCACTTTTACGCACCACCTCCTGAATGGCATCGGTGATATTAATAAGCCCTTCTCGAAGAGTTGTTTCAACCTCAACCTTTCTAAACATGAATAAATACCCTCCTGATTCTAGAAATCAATCTCCACGCGAAAGGAACGCAAGACCTGACGCACTTCATCCGCAGTCGGTACCTGCCGCCCCGAGCCAACTTTCTGCACCTTAGCGGCACCGGTGGCATTGGCAAACGCTGCTACCCTATCTAACGACCAACCTCGGAGATAGCCATAAACAAAAGCCGCCGCAAACGAATCGCCAGCCGCGGTGGTATCGCGGAGAGGCACCGGGAAGCCAGGCGATACGATCATTTCGGTACAAGTGTAAACCGTGCAACCCTTAACCCCTTGTTTGAGTACCACTATACTCGGCCCACTAGCTAACAACGCCTTAATCCCCTCAGATCCCCAAAGCCCCCCTGTCACCAGCGGAACCTCAGCTTCGGTGAGTAAAATGACCCGTGTCAACTGTAATAGATGTTTTATCTGCGGTTCAGAAGCGCGCAATTGCGGTCCAGGGTCGAAAAATACCGGTATGCCGCAACGATGGGCCTCCTCCGCCAGGTGAAGCATACTCCTTACCAGCGCGGGTTCCATGAACGTATAGCCCCACAGATGTAACGCCTGAGCACCTTCTAAAAAGGTGCTAAACCAGGGCCCGGGAAGCACCTCTGGTCCTTCGCCACTACGCCCTAAAAACACATGCTGCCCCAAACGATCCACAAGCACCAAAACGGTCGTAGTAGTACCGGCTGGTAGATGCTGAACATAAGACACATCCACCCCTTCCTCTTCTAGAATGCGCAAGACAATGCCCCCGAATGCATCCTGGCCAACTGCGCCACCGGCCCGCATATGCATTCCCAAACGCTGGCCGGCGATTAAAAAATTCCCTGCGCCACCTGGCTCTAGGTGGATGTAATCTAACAATTGATCCCGAGCCGCTTCGACCGGGAATGCAGGCACACCCGCCACAATATCGACAACCAAATCGCCAAATGAAGCCACGTAATACGTCATTACCGCTCCAGCTGCAACGAGGTAAGCAAGTTATCCATAGTTTCTATCCGCGACATCAGGGTTATAAACTCTTCTTTCCAAGAAGTTGTATCAGGACGGTTGGCAAGGTCTTGTAAATAAGAACGCAATATTGCTCGCCCGGGTAAGGCTAAGCCAGCACCATGCACCTGAGTAGCCAGCGCCCCTAGTGCATTAGCCAAGATCGCCGTCGAAGCCAACCCCCACCGCTGGAGATAACCACAGATGATACCTGCCGTAAAGGAGTCCCCTGCACCGGTCGTATCTACAACTCGAGCCGGAAATGCAGGCAAACGAAGCGCTTCAGAATGATTCGCCAGCCAGCATCCCTCCGCTCCCATTTTGAGCACTGCCCACTCCATCCCGAGGTCTAACATCCACACCAATACCCGCTCCGGTTGTTGTTGACCACTCAAGCAAATCGCTTCTGGGAGCCCCAAGATGCCCACCGTAGTACGTGGCAAGACCTGCTCAATGATATGGGGGACTTCCATGACTGGCTGAAACCCGCTGTCCAGGCAAATAGGCAGATGTTGTGTTTCAGCCCAAGCCAATGCAACGAAAGCTGCCTCTTGCTGGGGGGGTTTAAGCAAGGCGTAACCCGAAAGATGCAGCAAATCTACTGCATTGAAGATTGAGAACTCGAGATGGTAAGGTGAATACATTACATTAGCACCACGGTAGGAAAACATGGTGCGTTCGCCATCCGGCGGGACGGTGATAAAGGTTAAACCGGTCATTACATCTTTTATCGTGGCAACACCGCTTAAATCAACGTCTATGTTTTTTAGCTTTTGACGTAGGTAATCCGCCCATACATCGTCCCCCACACCTCCCAGCAAAACACAATCAACCCCCAAAGTGCGTAAAACCACCGCCGTGTTAACCACCGTCCCACCAATTTGCACCGTTGCTGATTCGGCCAACCCATCCCAGCCAGGTTGAGGGAAACGCGGGATGGTCAACACGGTATCAATGTTTAAATCACCCAGCAGAGCAACCTTTGGCCGCCTCAATCTTTACCCTCCCACTCGGCTTGACGCACCGCTCGCACGAACGCCGCGATCCGCTGTAAATCCTTTTCCACCAGAGAACCAGGACGATTGGTATGGGTATTCGAATCCACCCCATAGGGTCGAACTTGACGGATGGCCTCAGCAACGTTCTCAGGGCTCAATCCTCCTGCCAGGATAACCGGCACATTGACCGTTTCAACAATCTGGCGGCTCAACCGCCAATCATGGGTTATGCCGGTTGCCCCAACTCCCGGAAAACCTGTCACCTTGGTATCCAAAAGGATGAAATCGCAGTAGGGAGAAAAACGGCGCGCTAATTCCAGGCTCTCTTCACTTGCTACCGGGATGGCTTTCATCAGGCGAACCCCTTCCGGAAGACGGTGCTTCAAGATCTTCATTGCCGTCTCGTCCACATCTAGCGGGTCGGTGGAAATGTGGACAACATGAGGACGCACCTCTTGCGCCATCCGCAAAATTTCATCCACCTCGGTGGCCATCGTCAGTGCCACACTGATCGCATGGGTAGGTAAACCTTCAACCAGAGCACGCGCTTCTGTAAAGTCCAGTTCTCCATACACAATGCCATAACGACCAGCCACAAACCCAATGTGGTTAACTCCCAACTCCACTGCTGCCAAGGCATCTTCGAGACGGGTAAAGGCATAAATCTGAATGATCATCCGGGTTTCCTCATACAGGATAGGTAGCAATGCGCCGACCGGGTACACGCTGAGTCAAACGTTCCAGGCGCTTTTGCACCTCGGCTTGGATGGTTTCTTTATCCAGGGTAAGCAATTGACGATTACGCATCAGAACATTTCCGTTGCATATGACCGTATCCACATCCCGTGCCGAAACACTGTAAATCAAATTGGCCGCCGGGTTATAACGGGGAAAACCAGCAATCTCATCCTGGCGCACAAGGGTAATATCAGCCAGATAACCCGGTTTTAAGACCCCCAGCCTCTGATCATGTCGCATGACTTTAGCGCCGCCACAAAAAGCAATATCCAATACCTCGGCTACCGGCATCACCGTCGAATCATGAGCAGCATCTTTCTGAGTCAACGCCAATAAACGCATCTGTTCCAGGATATCCAAGGTGTTGTTACTAACTACCCCATCAGTTGCCAATCCCACCGGGATTCCGGCCTTTCGAAATTTGGTTACCGGTGCTGTCCCCATCCCCAGTTTCATATAGGTCTTTGGGGCATGAGCAATACCCACAGGATGATCTGCCAGTATCCGTACGTCCTCATCCTCAGGATATAAACAGTGAGCTAGAATGGTCGGTACATCCAAGACCCCACTATCCAGTAAAACCCTTACGGGGGATTTTCCATATTGTTTGTAAGAAAAAGACACCTGGTCCGCCGTCTCGGAAACATGAATGTGAACCCCGACCCCAAGATCATGGGCATAGCGAACACACAGACGGAGAAAATCTGGCGTCGTGGTATAGGGTGCGTGGGGACCCAACCAGGTGGTAATGCGCCCCTCCGCTGCGCCTTGCCAACGTTGTACAAATTGGGCTGTTCGAGCCAACTTTTCTTCTCCTTCATGCCCAAACACCGCCCACACCAAATTAGCACGCAAGCCAACTTCGCTGACCGCTTGCGCCACTTCATCCATGAAAAAATAGTGGTCAGCGACACTGGTAATGCCAGCCTCGATCATTTCCGCCAGTCCTAGCAGTGCCCCCCAATATACGTCCTCAGGGGTCAGGTTAGATTCAAGGGGAAAAATATAGTCGTTAAACCAGGATTCGATGGTCACATCTTCAGCCAACCCACGGAAAAGTACCATAGGCACGTGCGCATGGGTATTGATCAGCCCCGGAATCGCCAATAGTTTCTCAGCCGGCAAGCGTTCAGGGTTCCCTTGAGGGTTTAAGGCACCACTCGGCCCAACGGCCTTGATTAAAGCCCCTTCAATCCAAATATCATGCCGTTGTAAAAACTGGGCCTCTCCATTCTCAACCCATAACAAATCACAACCCTCAATCAGCAAGGATCTCATAAATTCCTCCATTCTTGCCCTAATGGCGAACCAATTGATACAGACCCTCTGCCACGCCCTCAAAGTCCAATTCGGGGTTAGCCATGCGAAGTTGCTCCAACCATGAAGGATCAAACGCTTCAATCCCTTGCCAGGCACCCGCAATGGCGCACGCAATGGCGGTAACGGTATCAGCATCACCTGAAAGAGCCGCCCCATATACGGCCGTGCGGTGAATATCCCCCTCGGACAAAGCCAATACCCCAAATGCTGCCGGTACGGCCTCAGTGATCGCCAACCCCGCTCCAACAACGTCATACAAGGACTGTAACCGTTGCCGCTCATCGCCCGCTGCGCGCACAATCTCCAACGCCAGATCAATCCGGCGCACAATCGAGGCGCCCATCCATTGATGTCCCATCTTGAGGCCCACGATTGCCGCATCCTTCGCAACGTCTACAATCTCTTCTAATGTAACGTTCGGACGCATGGCGACTGCAATCGCAGCCGCTACCGCCGCAGCCCCTGAAACGGCGACATTCGTGTGATGGGTGGGAATGCAGGATAAATAGGCATCGGCAATTGCCCCCTTTGGATCCCCGGGATGGATCAATCCCACCGGCGATACCCGCATTGCCGCACCATTGGTATCACCAAATCGCCCGACCTGATAAAGATCCTCTCCGCGGCGCAAGGCTTGAATAGCGCGACGGGTAGAAGGGCCCACATAAGGTGAGCGGTCTCCTCCGATTCGCTCATACCAGGCCATTAATGCCCGTGCCGCGCCTTCAGCGGTCATGCGCCCCTCAGTCAGGATGGCCTGCGCCAGCGCAAACGCCTGTTCGGTGTCATCGGTTACACGCCCTGCTGGCAAACCTGCATGCACCGGATGGCTTTCCGGCGCCGGCTTGAAATCCTCGATCCAGCCACCAAAGTACTCCCAGGTCGCCTCCGGGGTCAATAAAGCAGGCATTCCCCATGCATCGCCTAAGGCTTGACCATATAGCCCACCCAGTATCTTATTTAGCATCCTCAATCTCCTGTCGCATGGGTTTCTGCGAGATGCTTTTCTTGGAATCGGCGAGCACGTTCAATCGCCTGGGCGCGCTGGCGTAACGAATAAACTACCAACGCCAAAACGGTAGCCGCATATGGGATCATCTGCACCCACTGCGACGGAATCGCCAATGATCCCAGTTGATTAGAAAGGGCATCAAAGAAACCGAAAAGAACCGCAGCAATCAATGTTCCCCACGGCGTGCGGCCACCCAGAAAAACAGCTGCCAGGGCAATAAACCCCCGTCCGGCTGTCATCTCACGTTGAAACAACGTCAGGTAAGCCATAGAAAGGTTCAAGCCCCCTAAAGAAGCCAGGACACCGCTTAGAAGCAGTGCTCCCAAACGCACTCGTCGCACGTCTATACCCAATGAGGCCGCCGCTTCTGGGCTTTCCCCCACGGCGCGTAAATGTACCCCTTGCGGTGTGCGATATAAGAAAACCGAGACTAACCAGGTCAGGATAAACGCCAGATAGGTAAAGATATTGTGCCCACTGAGGATAGTGCCCAAAACCGGAATATCTTTGATAATCGGTATATTAACCACAGGCACCGCTTTACTTGCCAGGGTAGACGAACTGCCTTTGTCGCCAGTAAGCACATAAAGCAAGAAGATTGTGCCCCCGGTTGCCATAATATTGAGGGCAATCCCCGCCAGAAAAAGATCCGCTTTTAGATAAAGGTGAAAATAGGCCAAAAAACCAGCCACCAGAACCCCAGAAAGCATACCTGCGATAACCCCCAGCCAGACGCTCTGGGTATAGGCGGAGACAACAACACCGGTGAAAGCTGCCACCAGCATGATCCCTTCGAGGGCAATATTTGTCGCACCGCTAAGTTCCGAGATCAACCCACCCAGCGCCGGAAGGATGAGTGGAGTGCTGATTCGCAATACACTGGCTACAAACAAGGCACTAAAAATTCCTCGCAACACCAGTTCCCACATTGTCTACTCCCCTCCTTCCGCCAGGGATGGGGCTGGCTGAGCATTGCGCCGTGCCGCGACCCGCTGTTGAATGACGGGCAATACCCGCTCCGCGGTGACCAAAAGGATAATCAGGGCTTGAATCACCAACACCATTTCGCGCGAGACATCGGAACTGCGTTCCATGATGTCCGCACCGGCGCGTAGGTACCCATAGGCTAAGGCTGAAAGCGGGACAAAAAGCGGGTTGTTACGTGCCATCAGCGCGACCACAATCCCCTCAAACCCAATGCCTAGCGAGATATTCTGGATCAATTTGGTGTGTATGCCCATCGCAAGATGTGCCCCTGCCAGACCAGCAAAAATTCCGCTCACGGCGAACGCCAGAACGATTGTACGCTTGACGTTAATGCCACCGTAATGGGCAAACTTTATATTGGCGCCGATCATGCGTAATTCATAGCCAAACGGTGTGCGGTACATCAGATAATAGGCTACCAGAAAGCCAATAATTGCCAGATACAACATGATCGAGATGTTGGTCTGGCTCATGAAACGAGCCCGAATATCGGCCAGAAAGGGCAATGCCGGAACGAACGAGGGCAAAATTCCGTCTTTGGTAAAGGTTTCTGATGCGTTATAACCCGCATTGGGGGGTTTGATATGAAAAATCAGAAAATAGTCATAGATTTTAAGCGCAATTGTGTTCAGCATCAGGGTTGAGACAATTTCATTCGCATTAAGATGGGCCTTGAGGTAACCCGGTAGGTATCCCCATAAGAATCCAACCACCATGGCTGCCAAAAGTCCCAATGGAACACGCAGATACCCCGGCAAGGGCACAAAGAGCGCAATAGATCCGGAAACCAACGCTCCCAGCAGGATCTGCCCCTCGGCCCCGAGACTGAACTGCTTGGATTTGAAGACCAGTGCAACGGCCAACCCGACCAAAGTCAGGGTGATGGATTCCTCAATCCAATCCCCAAAGCGGTTAAAGCGCGATAACGGCCCCAGCAGAAAGGCGCGGTAGGCCTCTAATGGTTGCTTAGAGACCAAAAGTGTTATAACGAACCCCAAAATCAAAGCCGCAGAAACGGCAATCACAATGCGCAGGAATTCCCGCACCGCTGACTTTCGTAACAAGTTCATAGATAGGCCTCCATTTCTTCTGGAGATTGCCGTTTAACGCCTAACATGTAATACCCGATGTCTTCCTCAGTGGCTTTTGAGGCATCAGGAAAGACCCCTGTAATTTGTCCTTCGTACATTACAACCAATCGATCCGAGAGACTCATCACCTCGGCTAAATCGGCAGAGACCAGTAAAACCGCTGTGCCGCGGTTGCGCTGTTCCACCAATTGCTGACGAATGAACTCCGTAGCACCCACATCTACACCGCGGGTTGGCTGAGCCGCAATCAACAATTGGGGCTGGCTGGAAAACTCGCGCGCCAGAATGACCTTCTGCATGTTGCCACCTGATAATGACGCCACCGCCACATCTCCGCTCGGTGTACGAATGTCAAAAGTCTCAATTAGGTTTTGTCCGTGTTGTCGGACCACCTGGTTGACTATAAACATTCCCCGCCGAAATGGGGGACGAAAATAGCGATCTACAATCAAATTTTCATTAATGGTCGCTTCCAGCGCTAAACCATTGGTCAAACGGTCCTCCGGAATATGTGCCACCCCTGCGAGTCTTACTGCTCGGGGAGAGCGATTAAGGATGGGCACACCCATTACTTTCGCCTCACCCCCGGTAGCGGGGCGCAAACCGGTCAGCACCTCCACCAATTCGGTTTGACCATTGCCCTCTACCCCCGCCACGCCTAAAATCTCACCCGCATAAACATTGAATGACAAACCACGCAGTGCATATCGCCCGGTTTCAGAAACATAGGTCAGATCACGTACTTCTAACACCTTCGGGCCTCGTTCGCGGGGTGACTTAGAGACCTCTAAAAATACATCTCGTCCTACCATCATGCGAGCCAGACCTTCTCGGGTTGCCTCACTTGTGAGTAATGTTCCCATAACCCGTCCCCCGCGCATCACAGTCACCCGGTCTGAAATTTCTTTGACTTCACGCAACTTGTGGGTAATGAAGATAACCGTCTTGCCTTGCTTGACCAAAGCCCGGATGGACTTGAACAATTCAGTAGTTTCTTGCGGCGTTAATACAGCGGTTGGTTCGTCCAGGATTAGGATTTCCGCACCGCGATACAAAATTTTGAGTATCTCCACCCGTTGACGCATCCCAACATTGACGCTGTCAATCGTGGCTTCCGGATCCACCTTCAAGCCGTACTGACGTGATAAATCTTCAGTGATTCGGATGGCCGCTTTGCGGTCTAATAGCCCCTGCCGGGTCGGTTCTTTGCCCAGAACGACGTTCTCAGCCACGGTCAAGGAGGGAACCTGCATGAAATTTTGGTGCACCATGCCAATCCCAGCCCGAATGGCATCCTGTGGAGAATGAAAACGCACCGGTTTACCGTTGATTCGGATCACCCCTGCTGTTGGACGTTCTTCGCCATAGAGGATTTTCATCAAGGTAGTCTTACCCGCCCCATTTTCTCCCACCAGGGCGTGAATCTCACCCCGTTCCACCGAGAAAGCTACACCATCATTCGCCACCACCCCATTGGGATAGATCTTGACAATCTGATCCATCTCAACCAGTGCCGCCATGCCACCTCCCAAACTATTCCTCTATCAAGAGAATTGGGGGTACGAAAGACTCGTACCCCCACCTAAGCGTTACTTATTTGAAAACGGTATCCACCACAATCTTGCCTTCTAGAATGTCCTTTTCAGCCTGATCAATTTTTGCCTTGACGTCAGCTGGGGTCATTTCTTCATAGTATTTATTCTTAGCCAGCCCTACACCGCCTTCGGCAATCCCCAGAGCTTCCGCCTGCCCGAAAGGCAATTTGCCTTCGAGATATAGTTTGATCGCCCGATAAAGGCTTTTATCCACGTTTTTCATCATTGAGGTGAGAATGTGCTTGGCTTGTTCGGGGTTAGTTGTTTCAATGATCAATGCCTGGTCGGAATCCACGCCGATGGCATATTTGTTAACTTCCTGAGCCGCCTGGAAGATACCCACACCGGTGCCACCCGCAACGTTGAAAACGATATCTGCACCCTGCTGGTACATAGCCAGGGCAATCTCTTTCCCCTTCGCCGGATCGTTCCATCCACCCGCATACTGAACAATCACATTCTGCTCCGAAACGCCGGCATCCTTAGCACCCTGCTTATACCCCACGATGAAGTCATTAATCACCGGGATATCCTGCCCCCCGATAACACCCACGATCTTTGACTGAGACATCAAGCCAGCGTAGAGACCGGCCAAGTAGGAGCCTTCATTCTGCTTATAGGTCACCGAATAGACGTTCTTGCAATCACATTTGCTGTAATCCACCGAAACATCGTAAATGATGAACTTCTTTTCAGGATACTTCGGCGCCACCTCTTGTAGAAATTCTGACATCTGGAATGTACCAACAATGAGGATATCATACTCTTCATTGGCGGCAGCATCCTCAAGTGCCGGCTTCCATTTTGCAGGATCAATCCCGGCTTCTATGGTCTTGACCTCGATACCAAAGTCCTTCTTCGCCATCTCCATCCCGCGGTTCGCCGAATCGAAGAAGGATTTATCACCTAAAACACCGTTAATCAGGTTAACTACACGAAGTTTCTTCTCTTCAGGTGGAGCCTGGGTAACTCCCTGCTGTGGTGCACAAGCTGCCAGAATCAGGGCCGTTACCACCAACACATAGACCAAAATGAACAGTTTTGACTTCATGTTCTCAACCTCCTGGAATTAATAAGTGGGTAACAAGTGAGTTTCATGCCTTTTTGCATTAATCAACCATTCGCATCAAATCGCTAAAACCACCTCCTCTCACTCTCTGCCGGCCAGAACAGAACGCAGAACCTCCATACCGCGCCCCACATCCACGTGAGTCACAAGATGAAGATTGGGTTCTGCCGACGTTTGATACCACGAGATCGCCAGCAAACCACGCCCAATCTGTCCTTCTACCTCTACATTAGCCTGCACTGCTAAACTCTCTCGAATACTTTCAGGATAGAGAGCGACCAACATTGCCAGGAAATCAGGCAAGACTAACCCCGCTGCACCCAAGGTTTGAAGGCGCTCACGCAAATAACCGGTGATGTGACGCGCAAACTGCGTGCGCGGATTTTCAGGGAAAAGCAGGGCGTCAAAACCAGACCATGGGATGGGATAACGCAAAGATGTCTCCCAAGGCAAAAGCCACACCTCTTTAAATCCTGCCATTAATACCCTTGCGGCGGCCTCAGGGTCGGCAAAAAAATTGAACTCGGCCACCGCCGAGGCATTCCCTCTTGCCTCGGATGTTCCCCCCATAATGATCAATCTTTCGACATACTTCGGCAAATCGGGTTGCAACGCCAGTGCCAAAGCCAGATTCGTCAGCGGCCCTAAGGCTACTAAGGTAATACCTGCTGAGCCAGGACGGTGACGGAGCCACTGTGTAAGGGCAATTGCAGCATGGTTAGATCGCCTTTGGCGCATAGAGGGCTGTATCCATGCGGTTACTCCACCCAGCCCATCCGGCCCCATAATACTCACCGCATCTAACGGCTCACTTAAAAGCGGACGCGAGGCGCCTTCGTACACAGGTACCTCGCGTCCCATCACATCCTGGATCAAACACACATTTTGTGTAGCTTGCCTGACCGGCACATTCCCATGCACTGTGGTGATCGCTAAGAGATGCCCACGAGAAGACGCTAAAGCGAGCATCAAGGCAAAGGCATCATCTACACCGGCATCGGTATCAACAACAAGGGGGATTGAAGCAGAAAGTTCCAACACACCATCCTACCGGGGAAATTCCTAAGCAATAAACAACCCATCTAACCAGACGGTTGAGTCTGGGTACTCACTGGTCTCTAAACTGAGTCAATTTTTAGGGGAAGTGATTAAGTCTCTAATTCAAGAACTGATTTAATTATAAAGAAAAGCCAAAACCATTGTCAAGTTGATCGCTAAGCTTTGTCTGTCAATTCTGTGAATTTTTTATACTTGTGCCTGCTTCATCTTTTCGAGTTTGTAATGTCGATGAGGCTAGCAATCGTTGCTGATAATCATCGCAGAGATCATTGAGGGGACAAATGGTACAGCGCGGCTTACGTGCCAGACAAATCTCACGCCCCAGACGAATCAGGTTTAGATGGGCTGTCCCATAGGTCTCTGGAAGGAATAGGCCAGCCAAGTAGGAATGCGCTTGTTCCACGCTCATCTTTTGTGGGCGCAACCCCAAGCGCCCACTGACGCGATAAATATGGGTATCCACCGGAAACGACGGTTTGCCTAAAGAAAATTGAAGCACGATAGCCGCTGTTTTAGGCCCAACACCGTTGAAGCGCATTAACCATGCTTTGGCTTCCTGAGGAGACATTCCTTCCAAAAAAGAAAGGTCTAGCGATCCTCGTTCGGTAGTGATCTGACGTAACAAAGTCTGGATACGCGGCCCCTTCTGGTTGGCTAAACCAGCTGGGCGAATTGCCTCTATAACCGCTTCTGGACTGGCATCGCGCACGGCTTCCCAGGTTGGGAATCGCTCTTTCAACCGCTCAAATGCCATGTCACGATTGCGATCATTGGTGTTTTGAGACAGGATGGTTGAGACCAATTCCTCTAGAGGCGAGAGTGACTTACGCCAGTTCGGCTCACCAAAGTGTTGCACCAATCGCTCGTAAACCTTTTGTGCTTTGGCTTTCAGTACGGGATCAGGCTGTTCTTCCAACCTCATTACCTATAATCCAACCGACCGTTGCCATTCCAACTTAAAAGCCGGGCGAATCTCACCCACGCTTAGACCGCGCCAATTTTTCAAAGGACGCGGGGCTAAATCGGCTAAGTGAGATTGAATCTGATCCTCATTCAAAACACCTAATTGGCGCAATACTTCAATCGCCACCACTGGGCGCGCGCGCCCGCCCGGATCGCCGTCTGCAATTTTGAAAGTAATTCCGATGCCAGGGCTGTCCGGCCCTAGTGCACCGGGCATTAGTCCAATGCCCTGATACCCCTCAGCTCCGCCTTTGGCGATTATCTTCCCCACCCCTATTTCCATTACCAAGGTATCAAGTCGCCCCGGCCCGGCCACCATAAACGGAGCCTTAGTCATGGCAGAGGTGATGGTGCGGCATGCCTGTGCGCGTTGGGGCGACAATTCCACTGGATCACATAAACGAGCATATCCCAGGGCGGCATGATAAAGCGGCAGGGCAAAAACCGGTGCAGAACACCCATCAATACCGACGCGTATATCTTCGGGGGAAATATTACACATCTCTGCCAGCGTATGCAGAATGCGCTGTTGCACGGGATGTTGTGGATCGAGATAATCCTCACGACCGGCTTCAAGCAAAGCTGCCTGCGCCAGCATATTAGTATGCTTTCCCGAACAGTTGTGACGATTGGGAGTCGGGGCTTCGTTGCGCTGTACCATGGCCTGCCAAGTCGGCTCATGAAAAGGCGGATGCACCCCGCACTGCAACTCCTTCTCTTCAATGCCCAATTTGGCTTGCAGGTGGGCTATGACCTGAACATGTTCATCAGTCCCCGAATGCGAAGCACACATGATCGCAATCTCTTCAGGGGTTAATGAAAAGCGCTCAACCGCGCCTTCTTCGATCAACGGTAAGAGTTGGAAGGGTTTCGCCGTGGAACGTAAATGCATCACCAGGTAGGGATCGCCCAGGCTGGCTAATAATCGTCCTCGCGAATCCACTACGGCTAACGCTCCCCAGTGAACCGACTCAACAATTGGCCCGCGCGTCAATTCCACTAGGGGCATAAAAGGCATCTCGTGCATACTGTTAGCCTCCAAGGGTTTAATCTTCTTCCGTGTCTTCAGAAGAGCGATAATGGCGTAGGTAATACCGCCATAACCCGTACTTTAGACGATTCTCATATTGGGAAGCTCGTTCCGCGATGGGTTCAAATTTTTCAATTAGTTCCCGCGCTAGTTCGGCAACGACGGCCTCAGAAACCGCCCCCACCCCCAGATGCTCCAAACGCAACTGAATCTCTCTTAAGACCTGGGCCTGCTTCTCAACCTCTTTTTGGGTCACCAGCCCAGTGCGCCCACCAACGATCAAATAATCTCGATACTCCGGAGACGCCAGAATCTCTAGCGTGCGCAGCCACTCGGGAATATTGGCCTGCGCCAGAAACGGCGGTTGAGGAAAAACCACCGCATCCCCCACAAACACCACTTTGTGTTCTAACACATTGACCCAGATTGCACCGTTTGAAGGCCCTGGATGGTATTCCAGGGTAATCGGTGCTTCATTCCAAAAAATCTTCAGGTGTTCAGTAAACGCAATTTCCGGGGGTGACCAACGCACACTACCCAGGTTTTCATATAGCTCCCATTCTGCCCCGGTTTCTACCCCCTGCGCCTTAAGCGTGGAGGGGCGATTTCGCAAAACCGAAACTACTCCCTCATGCGCGATCACCGTACATTCCATCGCTCGGCTGCCAAGAGTACGATCCATGTGCGCATCCAGATTGACCAGCAAACGCTCAACACCTCCCCCTAAATTGACCAAGGCTGATCGCCAGGAACGAATATCTTCAGGACGAAATGGTGCGTCAATGAGAACCAATCCATGAGGCAGCACAATCACCCCTAAAACGACGCCCGGGTATCCTTGTTCAATATATAAGTTAGGAAATAATTCCCGCATCATCTTCCCTGTGCTTGGCTTAGGTGGATTGAGGTTCGCGGTAAACCGGGAGGGTGAAAATAAACCGACTACCCTTCCCGGTTTCGCTTTCCACCCAAATTTTACCACCATGTGCCTGCACGGCCAGACGGCAAAATGCTAACCCCAAACCCAACCCGCGTGGGAACCGCTCTCCCTGAACACGGCTAAACTTCTCAAATATAAGCTCGTGATAGGCCGGGTCAATCCCCGGACCATTATCCTGAACCCATAGTTGAACAAACTCACCTTGCGCACTACCCCCAACACGTAAGGTGCCATTGGTAGGAGTGTACTTGATCGCGTTTTCGAGCAAATTGATCAACACCCGCCGAATCATCTCCCCATCTACCCATACCACGGGCAATGATTGGGGGAGTTCAACGATCAAGGTTTGCTGCTTGCCCTCTACCATAGGTTGAACCGCTTCGCGCGCTTCCTGAACGAGCGCCAATGGATGAACAGGTTTGCGATTGGTGATCGGCTGACCTGCCTCGAGGCGATTAATATCCAACAGAGAGCTGATTAACCTTTGCAGACGGTCGGTTGAGCGCATTACAATTTGAAACACCGGCCTCAATGCCGGCATATTTTCTAAGGGTAAAAGTGAGTTCAAAATATCCAAACTAGAAATAATATTAGCCAACGGCGACCGCAAATCGTGGTAAATCATCGCCGCCAGGTCTTCACGTAAAGCGTCCAATGCCTTGCGTTCAGAAATGTCCCGTAGTGTCCATTGCAAATAGGGTTCCCCCTGTAAAACCACTCGCCGCACATAGACCTCAACCGGGAATTCACGACCGTCTTGCCTCCGCGCCGTTCCTTGATAGGTAACCGGTTGAAATGATTCACCCTGAGCCAGATAATGCCTCACCGCTTCCCAATCGGCTGGATGAAAAACATCAAGGGATTGTCCCACTAAATTAGGGAGAGCATGGCCGCTAATCGTGGATGCCTGGCGATTAGCTTCAATGATTGTTCCCTCTAGCGTAGTGATTAAAATGGGATCAATGCTATCGTCAAATAAATCGCGATATCGCTGTTGAGCAGCCTGCACCGAATGAAAGAGCTGTGCGTTGCGGACTGCCAAACTGGCCAAATCGGCAATGGTTTGTAACAATCTCAAATGATCCGGAGTAAAAAAGCCGGGCTTAGCATGCACCAGCGTTAAAACCCCAACCAGTTGATCCTGGGCTAAAAGGGGCACGCAAATGGCGGATTTTCGCCGATTGGTCTCTGCCCAGTCATCTGCCCGCCGTACCCACCGCTCATCCTTTGATGTATCCCCGATTAATGCAGGTTGGCGATAGGCCGCAACCCAACCAGCCAACCCATATTCCAGGACTTCCCGCATTTCCGCTACTGTGGGACGGTGGATGGCATTCTCAATAACAATGGCAGCCTCAATCGGCTCGCCAGTTTCATTCAAGGCGATCAGACTTCCCCGCTCGGCGCCCACATTGCGCGTTGAAAGAAACAGCACCCGCGCTAACACCGTGCCCAGATCCAGGCTAGAGGCGAGTTCGCGACTAATTTCAAGCAGTAACTCAAACGAGGCCCGCTCTTGATGAGACTCCATAATGTCACGTCCTTTGAGGTTGGACAAAATTGTCTCCTGGGCGAGAGAACACACTTTGTTATTTTGTTATGAAAGATGGTTAATTTTGAGTATAGCATAAAACGTCATCTACTCGATTTCAAACGCTTTACAATATATCCATCTACAATTAACTAACCTCTTGATCTCGCTTCACGCTTGGGATACTTGATATGGCCCTGTCTGCATCCTTACTCACCCATTTGATCTGCTCAAAGTGTCAACAACATTATTCACCCCACGAACCACAACGGTTCTGTCCTCATTGCAACGCGCCTCTGATCGCTTGCTACGATCTTGAGAAGGCCCGTGGTCATCTTGATCGAGATCAATTTGCCCATCGTCCACGTGGCCTTTGGCGTTGGCACGAATTATTACCTATCACCGACCTGCGATTTCAAATTACGCTCGGTGAAGGGGATACGCCGATCTTGTCGCTCCCTCGCCTTAGTGACCATCTAGGCTTATCTCATCTCTTCCTAAAAGACGAAGCCCTCAACCCAACCGGTACATTTAAAGCCCGAGGTCAAGCCGTTGCTCTGTCAAAACTCCGAGAATTAGGATTGGAAAAAGTTCTTGTCCCTACTGCCGGGAACGCCGGCGGTGCCATGGCAGCCTATGCCGCACGGGCCGGCGTAGCAGCCCGAGTGATAATGCCTTCTGATACTCCGCGGGCAAATGTCGAAGAAGCCCGAATCGCAGGGGCCGAGGTCATCTTAATCTCTGGCTTAATCAGTGACGCTGCTCAAGTGGCCGCCGGTATGGTAGAACAGGGTTGGTTTGATGTTTCTACATTTAAGGAACCTTATCGGTTAGAGGGAAAAAAGACAATGGGGTTTGAGATCGCCCAAGCCTTTGGATGGCGCTTTCCTGAGGTCATCGTTTACCCGGCAGGAGGTGGCATCGGATTGGTGGGACTATGGAAAGCTTACCAGGAGTTAAAAATCCTGGGATGGCTGGAAGATGACACCCCGCCCCGTCTGGTTGCCGTTCAAGCCCAAGGTTGTGCACCATTTGTCCGGGCTTTTCAGGCACGTGCGGATCACTGTGATTTTTGGGAGAATGCCCAAACTATTGCGTCAGGGCTTCGGGTTCCCAAATCCTTTGGTGACCGCCTAGTACTCAAAACTCTTTACGACTCTCAGGGAATAGCCATCGCGGTCAGCGATGACGAAATTCGGAGCGCCCAGAGGTTGCTCGCTTCAAGCGAGGGCATCTTTGCAGCTCCCGAAGGCGCAGCGACGGTAGCGGCACTCTTTCATCTCAAAGAACAGAGCTTCCTAAATTCCAAAGAACGCGTTTTGCTTTTGAATACCGGTAGTGGGCTTAAGTACCTAACCTAACCTATGTGTCGCCGCTAATTCCATCCGCACCGCCTCGCAACGTTCACAATCCGGCAGATCACAAAGCAGGTCTAAGGGGTTCTGACGCAGATGATCCACCACCCGTTCAATCATTGCTGATAAAGGCAAGGCGCGTATTATGGCTTCGCCAATTTTGACCTCTCGCGTGAGGGGACGTAAAAGTGGCTCAGCCTGTTCAAAACCCAAAGAACACCCCGGAAAGCCCGGACATGCCACAACGCCTTGAGGGGTTAAGGCCCAACGGAGAAACTGACGCCGGCCGGCCATCCGTTCGGCCAAATGCAAGCTGGTGTTAACGGTATGGTTAACCCCAAGCAACAACACCCATCCGCCTTGTTCCATTAACATCCGAATAGGCGCCAAGGGCTCCTCAAGAGCCTGCGCGTTAATTGCGCTCTCTACACCTACCCCTGCAAACGAAAGAATGGGATGGCCCGACCGCTTGGCTTGAGGATGCTGGCGTAACGTTTCCGGAATAACTCCCATCAATGGATCGGCAGGCATATCTAGGGTAAAGAACTCGGCCATGGCATTCTGGGCTTTACCACTCCCATAGGTTATGCCGTTATTGGTCGGTCCATCCTCGGGAATCAACATGGTTTTATATGTATGTGTGGGAGCCATCACGCCGGGGAAAGTTGCCAATAAGGCACCCACAACGGTTTCCGCCCCCCCACGGACCAGCCCAAACGCTGAAAGCGATGCATGGACAATAACCGGGTGCGCGCCGATTTCCAGCGCCTGCAACCCACGTAAAATATCTCGGAAACCGATCATTCCGTCCTCGTCAGGCTCTCAAATTGTGCGCGCCTTAGCCACGCACCTAGTGGCACCTTCTCTCGACGCTCCATCCATCGAGTGATCCACGCCACCTGCTTCTGACCTTCTGCATTCTGCCAGGCAGTTTCATCCAATATCTTTGCCAGCGGTCCAATTTCAAGCGCGCAACTAAAAATATTATATGTCATAAGTTCACCTGCAGTGGCTTGGGTCAGACCGGCCAATCCGTATTGGCTGGCCGCAAACGCCGCATTTATCCCATTATTTTTATCTGCCACTATCTCGGCAATAAGATTAAGGATATTTCCCCCTCCCACTGCCGACATTGGGGCAATCGCACTCTGCATCAATAAAAATGGCCCACTTAGATTGAGTTCAAGGGTGCGTTCCCAGTCCCACTCATCGAGGCGCGCAAGATCAGCTTCAGGGTGAATATGCAGATTATTGATCAGGCCATCCAAACGCCCCCAATCTTCCATAACCTCTGTAATCAACATTCGCGCCGATAACCCTTTGCCACTATCCGCAACATACAATTGACATTTAGCACCTAACTCCCGTACCTGGTGATACGTTTCTTCCAGGTGAATAGGGCTTAAGTCATGGAGGGCCAAAATCGCGCCGGCTCGAGCTAAAGCCAGGGCTAATACACGTCCCAGGCCGCGCGCCGCCCCGCTTATTAAGATCACCCTGCCGGCCAGGGAATAATGCTGTTTGGTCATAAAATTCTCAAACGTGCAACGGCGTCTCGGCTGAAACCCGTTGAGAATCGGTGGAGCCCGCAATTTCACCCAACATTGACCACGGCCCCGCCCAGGTGATACGCACCGGAATGATTTGCCCTCGCAGGTCGGCTTCGCTCTCGACAAAGACCAGTTTATTGGTCTCGGTGCGCCCTTTCCAGCGCCGACGCACCTTCTCTTCAAAGAGCACCAACACCTCTTTGCCCACATACTGCTGGTTGATCTCGCCAGCAATGCGCTCTTGCAATTCTTCTAACAGACGAAAGCGCCGCCATTTTTCTTCTTCAGAGACATCATCGGGCATTTTGCGTGCCGCTACGGTGCCTTCGCGAGGAGAATAGCGCGCCAAGTGAACCACATCCAAACGTAACTCAGCCAGCAAGTCATACGTGCGCTGGAATTGGGTTTCAGTCTCACCCGGAAATCCCACAATAATATCAGTGGCAATGGCTACCCCCGGTATCCGGGCCCGAATGCGCTCAATCAATCGGCGGTATTGCTCGGCCGTGTAACCACGGCGCATACGGACAAGTACCTCGTCATCTCCGGCTTGAACCGGCACCTCAATATGCGGCATCACTTTGGGTAACTCAGCCACCGTGTCCAAAAGTTCATCAGTCATCCAGTTGGGATGCGAGGTGAGGAATCGAATCCGTTCTAAACCTTCAACTTGGTGCAGGCGCCGCAATAATCCACTCAAAGTGGGAAATTCAGGCTCATCCTTGCCATAGCGATCCACAATCTGGCCCAGCAAGGTTATTTCCTTTACCCCTTGAGCCACCAAGGCTCTGGCTTCGGCCAAGATGACCTCGGGCGGACGGCTGCGTTCCGGCCCGCGGCGATAGGGAATAATGCAGAACGTGCAAGCATGCGAACACCCATACACCACCGGGATAAACGCCGAAACAGCCTTGCCTCGCTCTTCCTGCGGCAGAGGAACCTCTTCATCCATCCAAGCAAAGCGTTGCTCGGTTTCCTCTAATTCGATTTCCCGCCCCAAGCGCTGGCTCAAATAAGCCAAAAGCGGACGCGGATCGGAGGGGGGTGAAAAGACATCCACAAAGGGAAAGCGTTCTGCAACTTTCGGGTTCCCCTTGACCCCTACCAAACACCCCATCAAGTTAATGATCACCTCAGGACGCTGTTTCTTGATCGGGCGGAGAGCATTTAACCGCCCATAGGCTTTATCTTCGGCACTCTGACGCACCACACAGGTATTAAGCACAATGACATCTGCCTCTTTAGCGGTAGCAGTCGGCTCATAGCCCAAATGTTCCAAAGCCGCTGCCACCCGCTGTGAGTCAGCAACGTTCATTTGACAACCTTCGGTCCAAATATAGTACTTCATAGTTTTTCAATTATATCAAAGGTTAACCTTCTGTATTCTAAATCAGACTATTTAGGTATTATATCATAAGCCCAAAGTGACTATCGAATCGTGATAGAATAACTTCCATGCCGAAAAATCCAACAAACTCTCGTCACCTCCGTGGTTGGCATTGGTGGTTTGGGATTGGAGGAGGTTTGATCTTGGGTTTTTTACTGGGGGCTTATATCTTTTCACCATCTTTTAGTTCCCGACTGATCTGGCGATATGAAATCTTCACCACTTACCTGCGGGGTGTGGTTGATCCAGTTAATCCGCTCCCGACACCCAGGGTGAGGACTATGCCTCCAGCCCCTACGGCTTCCCCCACCCTTGCAACCCCTCCAGAGGTCACATCTGCATCACCTGGCCCGACTCCAACCACGTTTCCAACGCCAACGCCACCGCCCCAAAGGGTAGAATTGCCCCCTCCACCATACGAGAAACAGGACATCAATAACTGTGGCCCGGCTACGTTAACTATGCTCTTGCGGTATTACGGTTGGAACGGCAACCAAACCGACATTGCCAATATCATTAAACCCATTCCTCAGGATCGCAACGTCAATATTGAAGAACTTTTGTATTTTACCCGCAATTACGTTGGATGGCTACGCAGCGAATTTCGCGTTGGGGGCGACATCATGTTGCTGAAACGCCTGCTTGCAGCCGGTTTCCCAGTAGTGATTGAAGAGGGTTACTTGATGGAAGAATCCTACTGGCCTAATGATGACCGCTGGGCAGGGCATTATTTATTGCTAACCGGTTATGACGAGGGGGAAGGTTACTTCATCGCTCAGGATTCTTTTTATGGCTCCAACCGTCTCATTCCCTACACTGGTCTAGACCAGAACTGGCAGGCTTTTAACCGCGTCTACTTCTTGGTCTTTCCTCCCGAGAGTGAGAGCACCATCCAAACCCTTTTAGGCGCAGATTGGGATGTGACCGCAAACCGCACACACGCCCTTGAAATTGCCCAGCGCGAAACCCAGGAGCAACCCGCTAACGCTTTTGCCTGGTTCAATCTAGGCACTAATCTGGTTTACTTCGAACGCTATGACGAAGCCGCAACAGCCTATGACCAAGCACGCACCCTTGGCCTGCCGCAGCGGATGCTGCGCTACCAATTTGGCCCTTTCTTTGCGTATTTTCATAGTAATCATATTGAAGACCTGATGGCGCTTACCGAGTACGCCCTCAAACGCACCCCAAATTCCGAAGAAGCCCTTCTCTGGCGGGGATGGGGATTGTATCGGCAAGGGAAGAAAAATGAAGCCATTGCCGCTTTTGAAGCAGCACTTAAGGCTCATCCGGGCTACCCCGATGCCGAGTATGCGCTGCGCTTTGTACAACAAAACTGATGATCGCTTTGAGGTAGAAAATTTTTGATGATGCGAACCCGGCGTAACATCTTTGTAACCTTTGTGCTTATCGGTCTGATCGCCTGTCTTGGGATAGGGACATTGGCAACGGTCGCCTTAATCACATTGCGTGCTGTAAATACCCCATCCACCCCAACAGTGGAAACTTTATCCCAAGACACAGCTCGAGTCTTTCCCACTCAGCGCCCACCTTCACGCTTGCCGACCACTGAAACCACCACCCCCACGACGGTATCACTTCCCCCGGACATCGCTGCACAGATGGACGAAATTGAACAGCAAGTGACTCGCATCCGGGGATTGCAACCTCGAACCCCTCTGCGCCGTGAGCTCCTTACCACCAGTCAATTGCATCAAAAGGTTACTGATGACTTCCTTAAAGATTACACACCCGCAGAAGTAGAAAAAGACGTCACCACCCTATCTCTATTTGGTCTGCTTCCCCGCAACTTTGACCTTTACTCGTTATTGCGTGATCTTTACACCGAGCAAATTGCCGGCTTTTATGATGATGACACCAAAACTATGTACGTCATTCAGGACGAAGCCTTCCGCGGTCCCCAGCGGTCAACTTATGCTCATGAATACACGCACGCACTACAAGATCAAACGTTTGATTTTAAAGGCGGCCTCAAAATGACTGACGAGGTTTGTGACCAACAAAGTGAATATTGTGCCGCAGTACAATCCCTAATTGAAGGCGATGCTTCGCTTACTGAACAGTTTTGGTTACTCAATGCCGCCACCCCCGAAGATCGGAAGCAGATTCAAGAGTTTTATCAAAACTATCAAAGCCCCGTGTTCGATACTACACCCGAATTCCTGCAACAGGATTTTCTTTTCCCTTACCGTCAGGGGTTGGATTTTGTCCTTGACCTCTACCAGAAGGGGCGCTGGGATGCAATCAATGCCGCCTTCAAACACCCGCCTTTATCTACGGAACAGATCCTCCATCCCGAGAAATACCCTAACGATGCCCCTCTCGAGGTCAACGTGCCAGACTTAAGCCCCGTCTTGACCGGATATGAACCTTACGATGAGGGCGAAATTGGGGAATGGTACCTCTACTTGATCCTTGCCTATGCCGAAAAGCAAGCCTGGCGTCTGAACGAAAAAATTGCGGCACAAGCCGCCGCCGGCTGGGGTGGGGATGTTTATCAGGTCTGGCGCAACCCGCAGAATGAGGAAACCCTTTTGCTAGTTAACATCCGCTGGGATAGCGAAAATGACGCCAAGGAGTTCTATAATGCTTTTCGACAATACGGCATTCAACGCTGGGGCCAGCCGCTCTCGACAACAACAACCACAAGCCGCTGGCAGGAATCCGCCGCAGGCCAAAGCATTTTGATCAGGGAAAATTCACACACCATATGGATACTCGGAAGTGATGCCAAGGCTGTAACGGACGCGCTAGAGGCGTTTCAAACCCTAATTCCTCAGCCATAAGATCACGATGCCCCTTGATATTTCGCGCATCCATGCAATCTGTTTTGACCTAGATGGCACCCTGAGCGATACCGATGATGAATGGGTACGGGGACTGGAAACCGTCCTCAAACCCTACTTCTTCTTTCTTCCTTCCCGCCGCCTGCACCGTCTGGCGCGTTGGCTGGTCATGAGCAGCGAAACGCCAGGGAACTGGTTTTTCGCGCTTCTCGATCGCTTGGACTTAGACCGTCCGATCCAATGGTTAAACCAGCGGCTGCGTGGAAAACAGCGATTGATACGACGTAAGTTCAAACTGATCCCTGGGATTCCCGTCCTTCTTCATGCACTAACGCATCACTACTCTTTAGCCATTGTCAGTTCACGGGATGAAGTTACAACTCAATCTTTCCTTGAGCAACATCACCTGAGCCATTTCTTCCGTGTGGTGGTAACCGCCCAAACCACGCGCCATACCAAGCCTTTTCCCGATCCCATTCTGTGGGCAGCAGCAGCCATGAAAGTTGATCCACATGCCTGCTTGATGGTGGGCGACACCCCTCCTGATATTCATGCGGCCAAAGCCGCTGGCGCCCAAGCGGTGGGAGTGCTGTGCGGCTTCGGCACCGAACGCGAACTTCATCGGGCCGGTGCAGATCTAATTCTGCCCTCGCCGGTACATCTCATAAATCTCTTGCCTCCCTCCCAGCCCTTGCCATGAAGACCCAATTTCAAGCCGATTCTCAGCATTTTTTAAGATTACAGTCTTGTAAGTTACTTGCAAATCACCCTTAAATCGGCTATACTGTGGTAGAAAGTGGTGGCAAGTGGTAATTTGTGGGACGCCGGTCAGCCGGCGTCTCGCCATATATCAAGGATGTAGAACGAATGTTCCTGGGACAACATGAGCACGTTGTGGATGATAAGGGTCGCCTCATGGTCCCCGCGCGTTTCCGGGAATTGCTGGGATCCAATGGCTATATAACGCTGGGTTTTGACCAGAACCTGATGGTCCTGCCCGCCGAGGTCTTCGAGCGACTGGCTGAGCATGCACGCACAATGAGCCTTACTGACCCCAATGCGCGGCTGCTCAAGCGTTTGTTGTTTTCCCATGCTGAACGGGTTGATATTGATCGCGTGGGGCGCATCCTTATCCCCCAGTGGTTGCGCAAAGACGCCGAAATCTCCTCGCGGGCAATGGTCGTCGGAATGGGGGATTACTTTGAAATCTGGTCCTACGAGCGCTGGGAAGAACACCGCCAGCTTTTACAGGATCCCGAAGCGAATGCTCAGCGCTTCACCTCGCTAGAACTTTCGTTGTAAGGTTTGTTGATGAGAAACATGGCTGCTTCATTGCCGCATCAACCCGTACTTTACCAAGAAGTCTTACATGCCTTAATGCCACGCAGCCCAGGTAAGTATGTGGATGCAACGGTGGGGGCCGGTGGGCACGCCTGGGGTATTCTAGAAGCCAGTTCACCAGAAGGACGACTTCTGGGGCTGGATCGAGATCCACAGGCGTTGGCACTCGCAAGCCAGCGCCTTTCGGTTTTCTCCGGACGCTTTATTCTGATCCGAGCGGCTTACGACACACTGCAGGATCAATTGCATACCATAGGATGGGAGCACGTGAACGGAATCTTGTTTGATCTTGGAGTTTCCTCAATGCAACTCGATCAGCCCGAGCGGGGGTTCTCGTTCCTCCATGATGGGCCGCTCGATATGCGCTTTGACCCAAGCGATCCACTCACGGCGTCCGATCTGGTCAATAACCTTTCTGAAGTTGAACTGGCCGACGTGATCTGGCGTTATGGTGAAGAACGCCATGCGCGTCGAATTGCACACGCCATTGTCCAAAACCGTCCTATATCCTCCACGCGCGAACTGGCAGAGGTGATCCGCCGTGCCGTGGAACGGTATTCCCACGATTTTCATCCGGCCACTCGGACCTTTCAGGCGCTTCGGATTGTCGTCAACCGTGAGTTAGAACGCTTAGAAGCCGCTTTGCCGCAGGCAGTAACTGCCCTGGCTCCCGGTGGTCGCTTGGCAGTCATCGCTTTCCACTCGCTGGAAGATCGTTTGGTCAAACAATTCTTCCGACGCGAAAGCACGCAGTGCCTTTGCCCACCCCAACAGCCCCAGTGCACGTGTGGGCATCAGGCTACCCTTCGGGAGATCACCCGTCACCCCATTCGCCCCCGCCCTGAAGAAATTCAGGCAAATCCGCGGGCACGTAGCGCGCGGTTACGGGTAGCAGAAAAACTCCCACCTGGCATGAGTATTGCATGATGGCTTAATCAAACCCTTAGTGAGAGCGGACAGATAAACGTGATGGATCAAACCCTTCTCCAGGCCTACCGCGAATCCCCCTGGCGCACCCAATTGAAATGGATTGGCGCTGGCTTAGCCGTCCTGGCCGTGGTCGCATTGATCGCCGGAATTTATCTCACCGTTTCCGCTCAAGCCACCGAGGTTGGCTATCAAATCACGTATCTAGAAAAAACACGTGAAGCCCAAACCCTGGAAATCGCTACCCTACGTGCCGAACTGGCCAGTTTGACCTCGGCTAGCGTTATGGCTCAGCGTGCCCGTGAATTGGGTTTTCAACCCGCAGACATGTCCCAGGCGCTGTACATTGCCGTAGATCCATCCCTGGTGCGGCGAGAAGCCCAACTCGCCCCTCCAGCATCCACAAAACCCGAATCCCTCATCAAGCCGGCGTACAAGCAGTCATTATGGGACTGGATGGTAGAGGAAGTCTTGCAATGGCGAATTAAAGGGCGGGGGTTAAGGCCGTGAGCACTACATCGCCGGTTCATCCAATATCCACCTTCCGTTTTTACCTCGTAGGAATTCTTTTCTCACTCCTGGGAGTTTTGGCGCTTATGCAGACTATTCGCCTGCAAACCGACGCCCGGGCTCAAGAACTTCCTAAAATTGGTGAGGCTCTCTACAACTACGAAATACGCACCCTTTTCCCTGAGCGTGGGGATATTTTTGATCGCTGGGGGAATCTACTGGCCGGGAATGTTGAAGTTTACGAAATAGGGGTTGCCCTAGATGAAGTCCATTATGCCAAAAGCGCAGAGACTATTGCCAGGACGCTTTCCGAAATCCTAGAACGCCCTGGTTATACTGAGATTAAAGTTGCCGCCGAAACTCCCTATGAAAAAGGGAAAGCCGAGTTTATCACCATTGCGGATTTTGTCCCGGCAGAGAAAATCCGTCAACTTAAAGAGAAGATCCAAGAGGCTAGAGACAAGGGGTCGCCTTTAAATCTGACCGGACTATACTGGGTTGCGCATCCGATGCGTTACTATCCGGAAAATGATTTAGCCTCAAACATCTTGGGGTTCGTGAACTTTCTTAAACGCCCCGAAAATGTGGCCGAATGCCAGCGTGATGGCGATTGGTGTGGCGGTCACATGGGGGTGGAAGAATATTACGACAGCCTGCTGGCTGGCACCCCGATTCAGGTACGCATCCCCAAAGACCCACGCAAAATTGACAACCTACCCACGATTCCGCCGGGGAGTAGTTTAATCTTAACCGTAGACCGTGAACTCCAAGCCGCGGTTGAACGTATTGCTGATCAAGCGCGGGAGTCCAGTGGGGCTGAGGCTGTTACCATCATCGTTATGAATCCACGCAATGGCGAAATTTTGGCCATGACCAGCACACCGCGTTTCAACCTGAATCGTTATTGGGAATACCCTGATATCATAAATATTCCTGCCTTTAACCGCGCCATTTCTCAGGTTTATGAACCTGGTTCGGTGCTCAAAGTGCTGACGATGGCTGGTGGATTAGACAGCGGGGCTGTAACTCCCGAGACAACTTTCTTGGACGTTGGGAGTTATACAGTCGGAGGGATTCCGCTCCACAACTGGGATTATACGGTGTGGGGCACACAAGACATGACAGGATGTCTACAACACTCCATTAACACCTGTTTAGCCTGGGTCGCCAACCAAATGGGGCCAACTCGCTTTTATCAATATCTTGAAGCCTTTGGAATTGGACGGCGAACTGGCATTGACATCGCCTATGAGGCGTTTTATCCTATGCGTCGCCCAGGAGACACCGATTGGCACGAGGTGGATCTCGGAACCAATGCCTTCGGACAAGGGATTTCGGTAACACCGATTCAGATGATCACCGCGATTTCAGCCATCGCAAATGACGGCAAAATGATGGCACCGCACATTGTTAAGGCCTACATCCGCAATGGTCAGCAGGTAGAAGTCTCACCCAAATTAATGACGGCGCCGATTAAACCCGAGACAGCACGCACGCTCAGTGAGATGCTGGTCAACGCTTTGGTGAACGAGGCTTCACCTGCTCTGGTGGATGGATATCGCCTGGCCGGCAAGACCGGTACGGCCAGCATCCCCACCGAACGAGGTTACACGTCCCCACTTACAAATGCGTCATTCGTAGGATGGGGTCCGGTAGACGACCCCCAGTTTATCGTCTACATCTGGATGGAAAAGCCAAGCGCTTCCCCATGGGCGTCGGTCATTGCGGCGCCGGTTTTCCATGATGTTGTTAAAGAGGCTGTGACCATTCTGCGCATTCCACCCGATGAGGTCCGCCAGCAGATGAAGGAACCGTGAGGAAGGTTTATGATCACGTTAGGTGATATTCTGGAAGCCCTGACCGGAAAACGTCCCGCCGCGGCTGAGTCACTTGCTCTAACCGAGGCCGCAGTTGATTCGCGCCAAATCATCCCCGGCGGGATGTTTTTCGCGCTTCCAGGCGAACACGCTGATGGTCATAATTTTGTAGAAGATGCCTTTAGCCGCGGTGCGCTATTGGCATTCATTCAGCACGAGATCACTGTGCCTCGTCCCTCCCTCGACCTGACCAAGGCTTTAGCCCCAACCGAGATTTCTATCCCCGAACCACCCTTTATGATTCGGGTACCGGATACTTTACGGGCGCTTCAAGACATTGCCCGCTTCTGGCGACGTAAATTCTCACCCCGCGTCATCGGGATCACCGGCTCAGTCGGTAAATCCACCACCAAAGAAGTCGTGGCAGAAGTCCTGAGCCAGCGTTATCGCACCTTAAAAAATCCCGGCAATCTCAACAATGAAATCGGATTGCCGCTCACGCTTTTACGCCTGGGGGCCGGTTACGATTGTGCTGTGCTTGAAATGGGTTTTTACGTACCAGGGGAAATCGCCTTTTTATGCGATCTCGCTCTACCCCAAATCGGGATTATTACCAACATTGGCACGGTGCACGCCGAAAGGGCAGGTTCACAAGAAGCCATTGCGCGAGGAAAATCCGAACTGGTTCAAGCCCTGCCACCGGCACCGGAAGGTGTCGCCATTCTCAACTACGATGACCCTTGGGTGCGTTGGATGGCTGATAAAACGCGGGCGCGCATTTTCTACTATGGCCTTGACCCCAAGGCTGATCTCTGGGCCGACAATATCGAAAGCCAAGGGTTGAAGGGAATACGATTTCAATTGCACCTGGGGCGAGAAACCCTGCACCTGCGGGTACCGATGCTAGGGCGTCATGCCGTACAAACCGCGTTACGTGCCGCCGCTGCCGGGCTAGTCTGCGGCCTTTCGTGGCAAGAGATCATCCAAGGATTGCAACAGGCGCGTAACCAACTGCGGCTAGTCGCCGTTCGCTTACCTAATGGCGCACTGGTGCTGGATGATTCCTACAACGCTGCCCCCGAATCTATGTTGGCAGCCTTAAATCTCTTGAACGAGATTGAAGGGCGTAGGATTGCCGTGCTGGGTGATATGCTTGAACTCGGCCCCTATGAAGCAGAAAGTCACCGCTTGGTCGGGATTCGCGCCGCAGAGGTAGCCGATCATCTAATTACCTTAGGCCAGCGAGCACGCCTAATCGCCGAGTCCGCTCTCCAGGCCGGGCTGCCTTCAACTCGGGTTGTTCAGGTGGAAGATACCACGCAGGCAGTAGAGGTCTTGCGTCAGATCCTGAAAGAAGGGGACGTGGTTCTGGTTAAAGGTTCTCACGGCCTGCGCATGGATCGCATCGTTGCCGCACTGGAGGAAGCCGCATGAGAGAAACGTCCCTCGCCTTGGCGCTGAGTGGTTTGAGTTTTATGCTGGCAGTGATCTGGGGGCCGCCCCTCCTGCGGGTACTGCGCCATTTCCGCATCGGGAAACTCATCCGAGTCGAAGGCCCTGATCGGCACTTCACCAAGATGGGCACCCCGACCATGGGCGGCGTGCTTATTATCCTCCCCGTAGCCTTGGTGACCATCTTGCTCAACGCTGCTTCTTTGATCGGTGTGACTGTACTAGGCCGTTCGGTGTTGCTCCCCCTCTTAGTCATGCTCTCTTACGCCCTGCTCGGAGCGATCGATGATTGGGAGGGCATCCGTGGTCCACGCCGTGGTTTGGGAATGCGCGCCCGTACCAAGTTTTTGCTCCAGGTTGGTTTAGCGCTGGTGGTAGCCTTTGCACTGAAATATCTCTTGCAAGTACCTGAACTATTCTGGCCCGGTGTTCAAGAACCATTGTCACTGGGTAATCTTTACATTCCCCTTGCCGTATTCATCATTGTAGGCGCGTCGAATGCGGTTAATTTCACCGATGGCTTGGACGGTTTAGCCGGGCTAATTGCTGCTACGGCTTTTGCGGCCTATGGTGGCATTGCCCTGCTCCAGGGACAGGTCTTTTTGGGGCGTTTCTGCTTTACGCTGGTTGGGGCGCTGTTCGGCTTCTTGTGGTGGAACGTCCATCCCGCCCAGTTGTTCATGGGCGACACCGGCTCACTGGCTTTGGGCGCCACCCTTGGCGTCGTCGCGCTGATGACTGGTCAGTGGCTCTTGTTGCCGATCATTGCCATTATCCCGGTCAGCGAGGCGCTCAGTGTAGTCATTCAGGTCGCCTATTTCAAAGCCACCAAGGGCAAGCGCATCTTCCGCATGGCACCGCTCCACCATCACTTTGAGTTGGGCGGTTGGAGTGAAACGCAAGTGGTCCAGCGTTTCTGGTTGGTTAGCCTTCTTTTTGCAATGTTTGGAGTAGCACTGGCGTTAGTATGATGGCACAGCGGTGGCAAGGTCAACGGGTTCTCATCTTGGGCGCGGCGCGGCAGGGTCTGGCGCTGGCACGTTATTTAGCTCAACGCGGTGCTGCAGTTACTCTTAACGACCAGCGCCCGGCAGAGCACATGGAAACAGCCCGACAAGCACTCAGCGACTTACCCGGTATTCAGTGGGTATTCGGTGGACATCCTACTTCCTTACTCGATCAAGTCGATTTAGTGTGTCTCTCCGGAGGAGTGCCTCTTACGCTGCCGATTGTGCAGGAAGCAATTCATCGCGGCATTCCCCTTTCTAACGACTCACAAATCTTTCTCGAAGAAACCCCTTGTCCGGTCATTGGCATTACCGGATCGGCCGGTAAGACCACGACCACCACCCTGGTGGGAAAAATTGCCGAACGGGCTTTGGAACCCCCGCGCCGGGCCTGGGTGGGCGGCAACATTGGTAACCCTCTCATTTCTTACCTCGATGAAATGCAGCCGCATGACATTGCCATCATGGAATTATCGTCCTTTCAGTTAGAACTTATGACGCGTTCGCCTCATATTGCCGCTATATTGAATATTACCCCCAACCACCTGGATCGCCACGGTACTTTTAAGGCCTATCAGGCGGCCAAAGCCCATATTATTCAACACCAGCATTCAAGAGACTTCGCCATTCTCAACCGAGAGGATGAAGGTGCATGGGCTCTTCGCAATCAGGTACAGGGGCAACTTATTACGTTCGGATTTAACCGTCCACCACGGGGCGAAGTCGGCACATGCCTAGAAGGGGATAGGCTCTGCTGGTGGAATGGGAGTGAGATTCAACCCCTCTTCCCGCGCGCGGAAATTCGTTTACGCGGTGACCATAACGTTGCCAATATATTAGCCACCCTGGCTATTGTCATGGTGGCAGGATGGGACATGATATCTGCTCGAGAGGTCATCCGCGAGTTCACAGGTGTTCCCCATCGCTTGGAATTGGTGCGAGTATGGCGCGGAATCGCTTGGTACAACGACTCCATCGCTACCGCACCGGAACGTACCGCTGCTGCCATTCGCGCATTCGACGAACCTTTGGTCCTGCTGTTGGGCGGACGCGATAAAAACCTACCCTGGGAAGAGTTAGCCCGCCTGATTCACGAACGCGTGGATCACGTCATTGTCTTTGGTGAGGCTGCAGAAAAGATATTGCGTGCACTCGGAACCCAAAAAACCGGACAGCGTCCTTACACCTTAGATTACTGTGCAACATTAGAAGAAGCCATTCGGGTTGCGGCTCGGGTGGCCGAGCCGGGTGACGTGGTGCTTCTCTCACCTGGATGCACCAGTTTCGATGCCTTTCGCGATTTTGAAGCACGAGGGGAGGCGTTCCGCCAATGGGTGAAGCAACTACCGTAAGTTCTACCACTCCGCCAATCGTCCGTCCACGCCCACTGCGATTAAGCCTGGACATTCCTCTGTTCCTGGCTGTAGCTTTCTTGCTGGGATTTGGCCTGCTGATGGTTTACTCCGCATCCTGGATGCCCTCTGCCAATCAGACCGAGGGCCGCAGTGTTTCTTATTTCTTCCTCAACCAAATTAAGTGGGCTTTTGTCGGCACGGTCATCGCCACCGTTGTGATGTATATTGACTACCGCCGGCTTTACCCCCTGGTTCTGTTTATGATGGGGTTCACCACCCTTATGCTGCTGGCCGTGCTGTTTTTCGGGCAAACCCTCAACAACTCCAAACGCACGTTGCTTGGGGGATCCGTCCAGCCTGCAGAATTGGCCAAACTGGTCACCATTCTCTATCTGGCGGTTTGGCTCCAATCCAAACGAAATGTACTAAATAAAATCACGTTTGGACTTTTACCTTTGATCGGCATTATCGGCCTTGTCGCTGGATTAATCTTGTTGGAGCCCGATTTTTCCACTGCGCTAACCATCTTGGCAATCGGTGGATTACTTTTCTTCCTGGCCGGTGTAGATATTCGCCAAATCATTTTGATCATCGCTGTTATCGTTGTGGTGGCTTTCTTAGTTACTAATTTCTCATCAACAGGCCAAACACGCATCCGCGACTTCATTGCTGGTTTGCAAGATCCCCTCGCAGCCTCCTATCACATCCAGCGCGCTCAAGAGGCTGTGGTGCGAGGAGGCATCTTTGGCGTGGGTATTGGCGAAGGCACTACCAAACTCACCAGTCTCCCCCTTCCTCATCATGATAGCATTTTCGCCGTCATCGTTGAGGAAACCGGATTGATCGGTGCATTATTCCTCATCGCTGGTTATTTGGTGATCTTATGGCGTGGGCTGCTTATTGCCCGGCGCGCTCCGGATATGGCCGGATCTCTCATTGCTGCTGGCATTTCACTCTGGATCACGCTGGAAGCCCTAATGAACATCCTCGCTATGCTTAATCTCTTACCTGCAACGGGAAACGTCTTACCCTTTATCAGTATTGGTGGCTCTAGCCTCGTGACCACCCTAACCGGGGTAGGGTTGTTAATGAGTGTCGCCCGCGTTTCCGCGCGGGAGAAAGAAACCTCAGAAAGGAGGGTTTACGGTGCGGTTGTTAGTTTGCGCCGGGGGGACCGGCGGCGGCGTGTATCCCGCCCTCGCCATCCTGCAGGCCTTGGGCAATGAAGCCGAGAACGTGCTTTGGGTTGGGAGTGAAGGTGGCATGGAACGCGACTTAGTTCAGCGTGCACAGATTCCCTTTAAGGGCATTCCTGCTGCCGGTGTCCATGGGGTAGGGTGGCGGCAGTTACCGCGCAATATTCTGCGTTTAATACGCGGCACCCTGGCTGCCCGCCGCATACTACGCGCTTATCAACCGGATGTGTTACTTTTTACCGGCGGCTACGTGGGTGTGCCCATGGCAGTTACCGGTCGTTCCATCCCCAGCCTGGTCTTTGTGCCCGATATTGAGCCAGGGTTGGCGTTAAACCTCATGAGCCGATTCGCACACACCATCGCTGTAACCACACCGCGTTCGCGCCATTATTTTCCTGCCGCCAAAAATGTTGTGGTCACAGGTTACCCTATCCGCACCGAACTTATGGGATGGCAGCGTAATCAGGCGCGCCAAAGGTTTGGGCTAGATGAGGAGAAGCCTGTGCTTCTGGTGATGGGAGGAAGCAAAGGTGCACGTTCGATCAATCGCGCTGTACTGACCCATCTTGAAGCCCTGCTCAATTTGACTCAAGTCATCCATATCACGGGCCAAACCGATTGGCCCGAGGTGCAACAGCAAATCGCCCGTGTCCCTGTCAATCTTAAACAACGTTACCATGCTTTTCCCTACCTGCACGAAGATATTGGGGCAGCCTTCGCCGCCGCCGATTTGATCTTGTGCCGCGCCGGTGCATCCACACTAGGTGAGTTGCCATTCTTCGGCCTACCCGCTATCTTAGTGCCTTATCCTTATGCCTGGCGTTACCAAGCCACCAATGCTGCTTATTTGACCGAAAATAGAGCAGCGGTCACCTTGGACGACGCCACACTATCAAAGACTCTGTTACCCACATTGCAGGACCTTTTCGGCCATCCCCAGCGCTTACAGCAAATGGCAATCGCAATGCGTGCTCTGGCCACACCCGATGCCGCCACCAAGTTAGCCGACCTTATTAGAACCTTGGCCGCCCAATCGTCCGCACCCCGAAAGCATAAGGAGGTGCAATGATCAGTCTCAATGTCTTCTTCTATATGTTTGTCATTCTTTTCGCCCTTATCGGCGCTATGCGGGGGTGGGCCAGGGAACTCATCGTCTCGTTTAGCGTGATCTTGGCCATCTTCATTAACACGGTTTTGGAAACCTTTGTTCCCTTCGTGCGCGATATCCTGACAAACTCCGGACCGGCCAATCTCTTCTGGGTTCGAGTTGGCATCCTAAGCGCTCTTGTGTTTTTTGGGTATCAAACTCCCAACATTCCTAAACTCGCCGCTACCGGGCGATTTGCCCGTGAGCATCTTCAAGACATCCTCTTAGGCTTCTTTTTTGGTGCCATCAACGGTTATCTAATTTGGGGCACCGCTTGGTATTACATGCATGTGGCCAATTATCCCTGGACGGCTATCCTCCCCCCAGATCCCAACACGGCAGCCGGGCAAACAAGTTTGAACATGCTGCGCTATCTCCCGCCCGCTCTGTTGACCCCGCCGATCATCTATATTGCTATCGCATTAGCCTTTGTGTTCGTTTTGGTGGTGTTTATCTGATGATGCGTCACGTTCATTTCGTCGGCATTGGTGGCAGCGGCCTCTCGGCCTTAGCACGGTTCCTGCTGGAACGCGGTTACCGCGTCAGTGGATCCGATCGTTCGGCTTCGATAACGACCGAGCAGTTAGCGAAGGCTGGCGCTCAAATTTTTATCGGACACCATCCCAGCCATATCTATGGAGCAGACCTGATCGTGCGCTCATCCGCCATACCCATGGATAACCCGGAGATTCAGGCCGCCCAAGCTCAGGGTATTCCCGTCCTCAAACGTGAGCATTTACTTTCCCGTCTGATGGAAAATTCCATTGGTATTGCCGTGGCGGGCACCCATGGAAAGACCACTACCTCGGCGATGATTGCGTGGGGCTTAACCCAGTTAGGTTTGGATCCTTCCTATATCGTCGGCAGTATTATTCAAACCCTTAGAACAAATGCCCACGCCGGGAGTGGATCCCACTTTGTAGTTGAGGCCGATGAATATGACCACATGTTCCTGGGCCTGAATCCAGATCTCATCGTCATTACCAACATCGAACATGATCACCCGGATTGCTACCCAAACCCTGAAGAATACTATGCCACCTTTGAAGCCTTCACGCGGCGCCTGCGTCCAGGGGGCAGCCTTATTCTCTGCACCGAAAATGCCAACACATCACGTCTCGCCGAAATCCTGAAAACTCAGGGGCTCACGGTATGGACTTTTGGCTATCTTTCATCCTCAAATTATCAGGCGATTAGCGAAAAACCCAATAACCGCGGTGGATTATCGTTTGAGGTCATTTTCAACCCCATAGGTGAAGCCTCTTACTCTCTAGCACGGGTCTCATTACAGGTGCCGGGTAAACACAACGTACTCAATGCCCTTGCTGCCCTGGCTGTTGCCCATCGCCTTGGTATAAACACTCAAGCATTTGCTGATGCTCTGGGTGAATATAGCGGTACTGCACGGCGGTTTGAGATCTTGGGTGAACACAAGGGAATCACCATTATTGATGACTATGCGCATCATCCCAGCGAAATTCGCGTTACCCTTTCTGCCGCCCGTCTGCGGTATCCAAACCGCCGTTTGTGGGCCGTCTGGCAGCCGCATACCTATTCTCGCACCCAGACTCTGTTGTCAGAATTTGCCCAAGCCTTCGGCGATGCTGACCATGTGATCGTCACAGAAATCTATGCCGCCCGCGAGCCTAAACAGGCTTTTTCAGCCGCACAAGTAGTACAAACCATAGCGCACCCTGGAGCCTTGTTCATAGCGAGTCTGGATGAAGTGACGCAATACCTTAAGGATCACCTGAAAAAAGAGGACGTAGTGATTATTCTATCCGCAGGGGATGCCAACCAAATTGGTTATCGCCTGCTCCAAGACTGGCGCCAAGAAAGTGAGGAGTCCAATGTCCATTCGTCCCGATAGTCGTCCTTCCCCGTTTCCCATCCCGGCAAACCACTACCCTGGTGAGAATAAAGAACGGCTTACCACCAACCAGACCCAGGGCAACCTCCCCACAGCACCGGGAAGTACACCCTCTTCCTCGTCATCGCATCAGGTCGAAGTTCTCGAACGCCTTATCGCTTGTATCAAGGCACTGTAGGTTTGCGACAGATGATGATGCTTACTACCAACCGACTGTCTCAGGATCAGATCGCACAACTGCGTAACCGCTTTGGTGAACAGTTGCGCCAGGACGTTTCGCTGGCTAATTACACCGCAGCGCGCGTCGGTGGAAAGGCCGATTTCGTCCTGACCGTGCAGAGCGCCGAAGATTTGGAAGCGGCGGTGCGCGACCTTTGGGCGCTCGAGGTGCCATTTACGATCCTGGGAAGCGGCGCTAATGTGCTGGTCAGTGATCGCGGCGTACGCGGGGTGGTCATTCTCAACCGCGCTCAGCGATTTGAAATTCAAGCCGAACAAGAGCCGCCAACTGTGTGGGCTGAATCGGGAGCTAATCTGGGGCTTATTGCCCGTACTCTTGCCCGCCACGGATTAAGCGGCCTGGAATGGGCAGCAACCATTCCTGGTACGTTGGGTGGAGCCATTTACGGTAACGCCGGTGCTCACGGACAAGACGTGGCTGGAACATTGATCTTGGCAGAAATCTTGCATCGTGAACGTGGAAAGGAAACCTGGACTTGCGAGCGCCTTGCTTACGGCTACCGTACCAGCGCACTAAAGCGAGAACCAGGAAACGCCGTCATCTTAAGCGGCCTTTTAAAACTCAGTCGGAGCACTCGGGAAGCAGTTCAGGCACAAATGGACGCATTTATCGCCTATCGTAAACGCACCCAACCCCCCGGTGCCAGCATGGGCTCGGTTTTCAAGAATCCCCCTGGCGATTACGCCGGTCGGTTGATCGAACAGGCTGGATTAAAAGGCACCCGGGTTGGTGGCGTGGAGGTCAGCCCGGTACATGCAAATTTCTTCGTCACCAACGAAAACGCTACTGCCAGTGATTATTGGCACCTGATCTGCGTGGTGAGGCAAAGAGTCTATGAAACGTTTGGTGTCGCATTGGAATTAGAAATTGAACGCATTGGTGATTGGCTCGATGAAGACACAAACGCTCAAGGATAGAGGCACTACCATGAAAAAACGAATTGGCGTGATTTTCGGTGGTCGTTCGGGTGAACATGAGGTCTCATTGCGCTCAGCCCGTTCCGTCCTTCAAGCACTCGATCCCCACAACTACGAAGTTATTCAAATTGGTATAACGTTGGAAGGCGAGTGGGTAGTGGGTGAGAACGTCCTGGAAGCCCTTGAACAACACCAAACACAGCACCTGATGCGCGTTTGTCTGCTGCCCGAGCCTGGGCATCATCGTCTTTACCTGCGCAAGGCTCAAGGTGATCACATTGTCCTGGAGCCTTACCAAAGTTTAGATGTTATCTTCCCGGTGCTGCACGGCACTTTTGGTGAGGACGGAACGCTCCAAGGATTGCTTGAACTGGCCGGAATCGCCTATGTGGGCGCTGGAGTTGCGGCTTCAGCGCTGGGAATGGACAAGGCTTTATTCAAACAGGTTATGCAAGCCCATCATCTACCTGTCGTGGATTACTTGGTTTTTACCCGCACTGAGATCGAGACTGACCGTTCACGTGTGGTGGAACAGGCTGAAGCTCTGGCCCCTTATCCTCTTTTCACCAAGCCGGTCAATTTGGGATCTTCGGTCGGGATTACCAAATGCCACAACCGTGCCGAACTCATGGCCGGCCTGGAAGAAGCCGCACGTTATGACCGGCGTATTTTAGTGGAACGAGGCATTGACCGCGCCCGTGAAATCGAGGTCAGCGTGCTTGGGAATGAACAGCCCATCGCCTCTGTGCCTGGTGAGGTTGTGCCAGATGAAGAGTTTTATTCTTATGCTTCAAAATATCTTAATAACGCGACCCAGTTGCTAATCCCGGCGCCTTTGCCCGAAACCCTGAGCCAGGAAATACGCCGTTTGGCCGTGGCGGCTTATCGCGCCGTGGATTGCGCCGGGATGGCGCGGGTAGATTTTTTGCTCGATCCGCGCACCCAAGAGGTTTTTATCAGCGAGATCAACACGATCCCCGGCTTCACTGAGATCAGCATGTATCCCAAACTGTGGGAAGCCAGTGGTTTGCCTTATTCGCAACTTCTGGATCGCTTGATTAACCTTGCACTTGAACGTCAGGCCAAACGAGAGCGCACGCAATACACCTTTCGGAGGGGAGAATGAAAGGTTCGGAGAAGACAACGCCCAGCCGCGCCGACTTGGTACGCCAACGCCGCGCACAGACAACACAGCAACGCATTCAACGTGCCAAACAATCGGTAAGCCGCCGCGAGCAACGTCCAACGGTAATCGCGCGCGGCATGGCTGCCTCATCACCTTCTCCCAGTCGCCCGCTTCCAACCAGTAAGGTGCGCCGTCAATATTACTTTTCTCTTAATGCCACCGGCGCCGAACTGCGATTGCCCGCTATCCCTTTGGTTAACCCGGGCTGGCGTCTCCTCTCGGGCTTAATTGCCGTTTTGATGGCGCTTATCCTTTATACCCTTCTTAATGCCCCCACTTTCCAGGTTCATCAGATTGAAGTCACTGGTTTACAACGCCTTACCCCCGCTGACCTTCAAGCGGTTTTAGCCATTAGCGGAAAACCTGTGGTCACGATCGATCCTCAAGCCATCAAGGTTCAGTTGGAAAGTGCTTTTCCTGAACTTAAGGATATCCGTATTCGGGTCATTCTCCCTGCCCGCATCCTTATCACGCTCACCGAACGACAGCCCGTTCTGGCCTGGCAAGTGGGCAATGATACCTACTGGATTGATCCTGAAGGCATCCTGATCCGCCCTCGGGGTGAAGTCGGTGATCTTCCCATTGTTTCAGCCAATACCTTGCCCCCTCTCTCAAATGTCGGCCCTTCCAAGGGAAAGGAACTTGCACCTTCCAATCCCACCGAGGTGTGGGGACAATCCACCTCGACCCAGCTCATCCAAGCCATTCTAAATTTACGCCAGCGCCTTTCTCCCGATATTCCTTTGGTCTATGACAGCGAAAACGGATTTGGATGGCAGGATCCCAACGGTTGGCAAGTGCTGATCGGAAACTCTTTGCATGACTTCGAAGCCAAAATGCAGTTATATCAGATCATCCTGGAACAAATTCAGCAACGAGGATTACACCCTCAGGTGATCAGCCTAGAACATCTGCAGGCCCCCTTCTATAAGTAAGCCTTCCGGAGTGCGGCTATGGACGAACCAATTGTTGTAGGAATTGATATCGGTACCACAAAAGTATGCACCCTGGTTGCCAGAGTCGAGGGTGAACGCAATCTGCGCATCCTTGGCGTAGGCATAGAACCATCCCAAGGCATTCGCAAGGGTGCCGTGGTGGATTTAGCAGCTGCCTCAACCGCTATCGCTCGTTCGATTGAAAAAGCCCAACGCACCTCCGGATTGGAAATCACCTCCGCCCTGGTCAGCCTGGCTGGCTCCCATGTGGCATCGGTCAACAGCCGTGGTGTAGTGGGAATCTCAGGCGGCATCATTGATGAGGAAGATATTGCGCGTGCGCTGGAATCCGCCCAGGCTATTGCCATTCCTCATAACCGCCAAATCATCCACGTGATCCAACGCGGTTTTGTGGTAGACGGACAGGATGGCATCCGTAATCCTATCGGCATGCATGGTTATCGCCTCGAAGTAGAAGCCCATATCATTACCGCTGCCGAATCCACCGTTGAGAACATTCGCCAATGTGTGGAGGCTGCCGGGGTACAGGTATCTCATTTTGTCCTCAACCCTCTGGCCTCAGGCGAAGTCGTTCTAACCGAAACTGAGCGTCAGATGGGCGTGATCGTCTGCGATATTGGTGGGGGGACAACCGACCTTGCCATTTATATTGACGGCGATGTCTGGCATACCATGGTACTGGCACTGGGGGGCAACCACATCACCTCCGATATCGCTCATGGACTGCGCCTTCCCTTGCCCCAGGCCGAAGAGGTTAAGAAACAATACGGGCACGCCGTCGAGAGCGAAGTTGGTGCAGATGAAAACCTGACCCTGCGCACCTTTGGTCAGGAACATCCGGTGCAAGTCAGCCGGCGCGAACTGGCGCACATTATTGAAGCCCGAGTCGAAGAAATTTTTCTCTTCGTACTGGAGGAAATCAAACGTTCCGGCTACGATGGGCTACTACCCGCAGGTATGGTTCTAACCGGCGGAACCGCCCTCTTGCCGGGTATTCGAAACCTGGCAAGTTCGGTTTTAGGCTTGCCGGTGCGAGTGGCCAAACCAGAAAACTTGGTTGGTTTGACCGATCAATTACAGTCTCCCGCCTATTCTACCAGCGTAGGTTTGCTCCATTGGGCCCTTTTGCTCAGCAAAGCAACCCCCATAGCACGTAAACATACCCCATTTCGAGGAGGTGGCATAAACACAGAAACTTTGAAAAACTTCTTACGGCGTCTTTTACCCTAAAAACCTGTGAATCCAAGGAGCGACAACCCAGATATTCAACAGGCCCAAACCATTAAGTCACCGGAGGAAACGACCATGGAAACAATCAACAATCCTTTACCCGAAACATTTGCCCGTATCAAAGTCGTTGGGGTCGGCGGCGGCGGATGCAACGCCGTTGACCGCATGATCGAAGAAGGTTTGACCGGAATCGAGTTTATTGCCGTCAACACAGACGCCCAAGACCTTCTGCTCTCCAAGGCGCCCACCCGTGTCCGCATTGGGGATAAACTCACCCGCGGTCTGGGTGCCGGAGGCAATCCTGAGGTGGGCCGCAAAGCCGCCGAGGAATCAGCCGAGGAACTCTACAATGTCCTCAAAGGCAGTGATATGGTCTTTGTTACTGCTGGTTTAGGGGGAGGTACTGGCACCGGTGCAGCGCCCGTTGTGGCCCAAATCGCCAAAGAAGTGGGTGCACTTACCATTGGTGTAGTTACTCGCCCCTTTGCTTTCGAGGGCAGCAAGCGCGCCCAAGCGGCAGAAGCCGGTATCGCTAAACTGAAAGAGCACGCCGATACGCTTATCGTCATTCCCAACGATCGGTTGCTTCAAATTGTGGATAAGAAAATCGGCATTGTGGATGCCTTTCGTATCGCCGATGATGTGCTGCGCCAAGGTATTCAGGGCATTTCAGAACTGATTACCGTGCCCGGTCTCATCAATCTAGACTTCGCCGATGTCAAAGCCATCATGTCCGAAGGTGGTGCTGCCTTAATGGCTGTTGGCCGTGCTACAGGCGAAGATCGCGCTCGTGTGGCTGCCGAGCAGGCGATCTCCAGTCAATTGCTCGACATTACCATTGACGGCGCTCGGGGTATCCTGTTCAACATCACGGGCGGTCCGAACCTCACCCTCTTCGAGGTCAATCAGGCCGCCGCAATCATCAAGGAAACGGCTCATCCCGACTGCAACCTCATCTTCGGTGCTGTCATTGACCCGAATATGGGGGATGAAATTCGCATCACAGTTATTGCCACGGGGTTTGACCGGCCCGCCATGCGTGCCCCAGTGGTGGAACCCCGCCCAAACCGCACTGAGGAAAGTCAGGCTCCGGCCCGTCCTACACCTACTCGCCCTGAGCCGCGGCCTTCCACCCCCACCCAACAACCGCCCTCGCCGACGGAGTTTCAACCTCATGTCATCAACACTGATGATCTAAACGTTCCCGCATTTTTGCGGAAACGCATTCAGCGGTAAGCCAGTGGATCAAGCAGGCTCGCCCTGTTCTTGATCGCCTTATCCTATAAACGACGTATGCCGACCATAACCGGCATCGGCTGAAGGAAAAGGTCTTTTCCAGACCTTAACTTCAGTTTGCTCTCTTACGCCTGCTTGTCGCTCCTTCTTGTTAGGGCTGCTCGTTCCTCCGGCGAGCAGCCTTTCGTCTAACCCCTTTATACAGGTATAATCTCTCCCCTAATTACGGAAAAAATCCCACTTATCCAGACCCTAACCACCAGATAATCCCCCAACAGATCCCCCATATATGATCCCCAGCCGGATTAGGAATTTTAAGGTTACAGATGCCTTTTGCATATTGCATAACTCGCTAAGTTATGCTAAAATAGCGCCAGTAAATATACGGCATATACACAAGAGAACCCCCATATATAGGGGTTCTCATTCGCTCAAATGACGAGTCGTAAAAGTTTCCCGTACCCCAAAGGGTGGTGATTAAGACACCATTGTAAATTGTTTTGTCCTGCATCCGGTCATTGTAATACTCATCGACTCCCTACTATCAGTTGCCCTTGGATTTCTCTTTGGAGGTGTTGACCCTTGCGCTGTCCCTACTGCCAAAACGAATACACCCGTGTCCTGGATACCACACACGACCAGCGTGGTGGAATCCGACGCCGCCGCGAATGTGAGAAATGCCATCAGCGCTTCAGTACTTATGAACGGCCCATCTTAGCCACACCGCTGGTGGTCAAGAAAGATGGAACGCGGGAAGAATTTGATCGCGAAAAATTGGTGCGAGGCATCCGCATCGCCTGTGCTAAGCGGCCCGTCTCAGCAGCAGAAATCGAGCGTTTGGTCGGTGAAATCGAATCTTCCCTCCAGCAAATGGGGCGAGCTGAAGTGCCTTCACGCGTGATCGGCGATATGGTCATTGCAGGGCTGAAGGAACTCGATCAAATCGCTTATATCCGCTATGCCATTGTCTATCTTAACCTTAATGACTTAAGAGCGATCCGCGAAGAGATTGACCGACTTTTAGAAGGATGAAGGAGTTCCCATGGTTACCAAAAATCACACCCCCACCAAAAACGGCCTGTTGCCGACCCCTCCCCTACCCAAGGATTTACCAGCAGTCCATCTTACCGATAACGCCCGCCAGGTGCTGATTCGTCGTTATGTGCGCCGGGGTGAAGATGGGCAACCGGTGGAAACCGTGGAAGAAATGTTCTGGCGCGTTGCCTACCACGTGGCTAAAGTCGAGGAGCAATGGGGCAACGATGTCATGCAGGTGGCACGGGATTATTATCGCCTGCTGACCTCGAAGAAATTCTTCCCAAACTCACCCACATTCACCGGTGCAGGTACCCCGTTAGGGCAACTAGCAGCTTGCTTTGTGCTCCCGATTAGCGATGACATGGGACGCGAACCCGATGGCATCTTTCAAACGTTACGCGACGCCGCACTCATTCAGCAAACTGGCGGCGGCAATGGTTTTTCATTCTCCCGCTTGCGCCCGAAAGGGGCGCTGGTCAAATCTTCCGCCGGCCAAGCTACCGGGCCGGTCGGCTTCCTCCGCGTTTATGATCACGCTTTTGGTGAGATCGCCCAGGGAGGAACACGGCGCGGTGCAAACATGGGGGTATTACGCGTAGACCATCCTGACATAGAAGAATTCATAACCTGCAAGACCGATGAGAACGCCATCACCAACTTTAACATATCCGTTGGGATCACCGATGCTTTCATGCATGCCGTAGAAAACGATGAAGAATGGGAACTGCGCTTTCCCGATGTGCGTTCCCCCCGCTACCGTGAAGTGCGCGGCACCTTAGAACAACTCGAAGCCGCCGGTGTGCCTATTGTGACCTACCGGCGTGTGCGTGCCCGTGATCTCTTCAACAAAATCGTCAAACAGGCCCATCACAACGGCGAGCCCGGCGTTCTCTTCCTAGATACCGCCAATCGGTCTAACCCTGTTCCCCATCTCTATCCTCTGGAAGCTACCAACCCCTGTGGTGAACAATGGCTTGGCCCCTACGAAAACTGCTGCTTGGGTTCCATCAATCTGAACGAACATTGTGGCCCGGATGGCACGGTAGATTGGGAAGCCCTGCGCCAATCGGTCGTAACCGCCACGCGCTTCTTAGATGATGTCGTAGATGCTAATGCCTACGTTCCTGCTGTCCCTCAACTCAAAGAGGCGGCGCACCGGGCACGCCGTATCGGCTTGGGAATTATGGGGCTGGCCGATCTGATGTACCATGTTGGCGTGCGCTATGGCTCGGATGAGGGCCAGGAATTTGCGGCTCAGGTCATGGAATTCATCCGTTTCCATGCCATGAAAACCAGCATTGAACTGGCTCGCGAACGCGGCCCCTTCCCCGCTATCAAGGGCAGTATCTACGACCCGGAAAACCTGACCTGGACACCCCCTAAACCCCTGACCCCATACCAACGGGATTGGGAACGCCCGGCGCTCGATTGGAACGAGGTTGTTGCCGGAATTCGTCAGTACGGCATTCGTAACGCCGCTCAGACGACCATTGCCCCCACTGGCACAATTGCAACCGTGGCCGGATGCGAAGGTTACGGCTGTGAGCCGGTATTCGCCTTGGCATATATTCGCCATGTCAATGACAATGGGAAGGATTTACAACTAACCTATGTCAGCCCACGCTTTGAAAAAGCTCTGCTCGACGCTGGCATCCCCGAAGAAAAGCGCCGCGAGATTTTTGAGAAAGTACTCAAGGAGGGCACCTGCCAGAATATCCCCGACGTGCCCGAATCTATCCGCAACGTGTTCGTGGTGGCATCCGATATTACTGCCGAAGAGCATGTGCGAATGCAAGCCACCCTGCAGGCTTTTGTGGATAATTCCATTTCGAAGACAATTAACTTCCCCGAACATGCCACTGAAGAGGATGTGGCTACGGCATATATGTTGGCCTGGAAACTGGGCTGCAAGGGACTGACCGTCTATGTGACCGGATCGCGCGAGAAGGTCGTCTTGGAGACTCTGGCAACCGCCGAAAAGAAGAAACAGGCTGAGGAACCTCGTAAAGCTGAAACCCCACAGCAACTTCCTATTTGGCACGACCTTAAGAAACCCCGCCCACGCTACCTCCCCGGCTTCACTTACTCGATCCAGACACCCCTGGGTAAGGCATTTATTACCATCAACGAAAACGGTGATGCACAACCATTTGAAGTCTTTGTCAATACAGCGAAGGCCGGTTCGGATACCGCTGCCGTTTCTGAAGCCATTGGCCGTTTGCTGTCTTATATCCTGCGCCTAGCCTCGCCAATAGAACCCGCACGCCGTTTACGCGAGGCCGCAGACCAGTTGCTGGGCATCGGCGGAGGACGGTCACTAGGCTTTGGACCTAACCGGGTGCGCTCGCTCCCCGACGGTGTAGGCCAAATTCTCGATGAATATCTCCGCCAACGTGAAGAACGGCTCAAAGCTCAGTCCCAGGGCAGTACACTCCCCACCCTCTTTATTCCTGCCCCGGAGTCGGATGAATTCCTTCTCAAAAATCAGCCACTGTTAGAATTTGGCGATCTATGTCCTGAGTGCGGTCAGGCAGCGGTTGTTAATGAAGAAGGTTGCCGCAAGTGTTATGCCTGCGGTTACAGTGAGTGCTGAGCCTCGACTATACACCTTAATTCCAGAATTTCCGGGGTGGGAATTGCCCACCCCGGTTTTGGTTACCCGTTCCACCAGGAAGAATTAAGGACATCTTCGCGCGGCTGAAGCATTTCAACCCGTCCCTCTTCCAACCATAGCACAGCCGGGCGTCCCATCATATTGTAGTTAGATGCCATGCTCAGCTGATACGCTCCGGCCACGGGAATGGCGAGCAAATCACCGCGACGCAGGGGAGGAAGATCAATGGTCTCGATCAAGATATCCCCCGACTCGCAAAAGCGTCCCACCACGCGGCTGGGATGGTATTTTCCCGAGAATTCCTCATACCCAAGGGGAACCGCCGTATAGCGCGCCCCATACAGAGCCACGCGGGGATTGTCGGCCATTCCCCCATCCACAGCGATAATTTGCACCCCATCCACAGTTCGCTTTTGCGAGCCCACACGGTAAATCGCTACACCAGCCTGAGCGATCAGCCACCGCCCCGGCTCAATGACCAGACGCGGCAATGGCCAGTGACGTTGTTCGCACGCTTGCTCAACGCTCTCGCCCACGACACGAATCCACGGTAAGGGATCATCAGGGGGATCTTCCGAACGATAGCGTACCCCCCACCCTCCACCCGGACTGAATTCCTCGGGCACGAAATTGGCTTGCTCCGCTAACGCAAACAGCGCCTCGATGGCTTCACGATAAGGCTTAACCTCAAAAATTTGTGAACCCAAATGGGTGTGAAGACCGCGCAAATGCAACCAGTGACTTGCTCGGGCCTTTCGAATTGCCTCTAACGCCTCGCCGGTATCGAGATAGAGGCCAAACTTACTTTGGGCATGTGCCGTTTGAATGTGAGGATGGGTATGCGCCGCAATGCCCGGTGTAATTCGTAACCAGATATGAGCCCGGCAGCGCCGATCTTGTGCCATTTGCTCCACCCATTCCAGTTCATCTAGGCTATCCACCACAATGGCTTGAATCCCAACTTCCAACGCAGTGGCAATTTCATCCTCGGCCTTGTTGTTGCCGTGGAGATGAATCACCGAGGGCGAAAAGCCAGCCTTTAACGCCACCTGTAATTCACCCTGGCTAACCACATCTACCCCGATCCCCCGAGCGGCTAAACGTCGCGCCAGAGCGGGTGCAAAATAGGCTTTTGCAGCATAGGTCACCACAGCGTCACCTGGATAATACTCATGCACCAACTGCCTCAACCTCTGAATATGTCCCCGCAATGTTGCAGCGTCATAGAGGTAAAGTGGGGTGCCGTGGATCTTGGCCAAATCCGAAATCTGACACCCCCCTATCTGCAACCCCTCCTTCTCCAATCGGGTTGTGAGCGGAAAAAGCGACCAATCCATAGACAGGCGATTCCTCGGTATCAATTTAGCGATTTTGTGAGCGCCACAACCGTACCCATTTTACCGCCTCAATACTTAAGAAAACAACGCTACTTAGCGCCAGGCTGACCAAAAGGTCTACCAGAGGTAAGGGGCGAGTGCGAAAGATATCTTGCAAAAACGGTACGTAAACCACTGCCATCTGAAGCACGAAGGTCAATAGAACCGCCGCCAGCAACAAGGGGTTGGAGAAAATCCCCAATCGAATCAAGGGTTCGCGATCCGAACGAATGGCTAAAACGTTCCCCATTTGGGCTAGGGTTAAAGTTGTGAAGATCATCGTTTGCCAGGTTTCGGTGCGTCCGGTGGAGAGTGCCCACAAGCCTGCCAAGAGGGAGGTCACCCCCATTTCAATTCCGACCAGCAAAACGCTGGTGGCCAAGCCACGCCCAAAGATGTTTTCTTTCGGTGAGAATGGTTTGCGGTGCATGACATCGCGCTCGGCTGGCTCGACTGTCAAGGCCAAACCGGGCAAACCGTCTGTCACGAGGTTAATCCACAAGATCTGCAACGGTGTGAGAGGGAGAGAAAGCCCCACAAATGGGCCTAACAGCATTGCCATGATTTCACCCATGTTAGAGGTCAGCGTATATTTGATGAATTTACGGATATTGTCGTAGATGCGCCGACCTTCTTCTACCGCGGCCACGATGGTGGCAAAGTTATCATCCAACAGCACCATATCCGCCGCTTCTTTGGATACATCGGTGCCCGTAATTCCCATGGCCACGCCAATATCGGCCTTTTTCAGTGCTGGCGCATCATTGACACCATCACCGGTCATAGCCACAATATGACCGCGATTCTGCAAGGCTTCCACGATCTTTAACTTGTGCTCGGGGGAAACCCGGGCAAACACCGGGATATCTTCGACCTGCTGTTCCAATTCGGCTACCGAGACTTGGGCTAATTCTCGTCCGGTCATGACCCGACCATCCTCGGCAATGCGCAACGTACGGGCAATATGCAAAGCCGTTAGAGGATGATCACCGGTGATCATCACCGGACGAATGCCGGCCGTTTTTGCCACCTGTACAGCCCGGAAAACCTCAGGACGAGCCGGGTCAATCAAACCGAACATGCCGACAAAGATTAAGCCAGACTCTTCGGCCTTGCTTGAGGAATCACCCTCGTTCCCTTCCCAGAAGGGGCGAAAAGCCACCCCCAAAACGCGCATACCACTTTGGGCCATCGTGTTATTGGCGCGCACAATCCGCTCCCGCCAGGTCTCATCCAGAGGTTGGATTTGGTTATTGACCCAAACGCGATCACACACCTCCAATAAGGAATCCACCGCCCCTTTGGTAAACATAAGAAACTGAACCGGACGCTCCCATGTTCGTGATAGATGATCACGCAAAGAAGATAACGCTACCGGCCACTCTTTAACATGCTCAATTCGGTGCAACGTGCTCATCCGCTTGCGTTCCGAATCAAATGGCCATTCTTGCACGCGGGGGAAAAGGGACTCCAAATCTTGTTTTAGCAGATTGGCTTGAGCCGCTGCAATAACCAGAGCCCCCTCCGTAGGATCACCCACCGCCGCAAACCCATGGCGTCCACCCTCTTCGGCGGGTTCTAGCGTAGCATCATTACACAGGGCTCCACCCAATAGCATCAGCGCCACCGAAGGATGGCCGATTAAGAGAGGATGAGGATGAAGATTCGACTCGGGCTGGTAATAATTCACCTCTTCCTGAAAATCCACGCGGTGCCCGGCAACATCAATCACCGTTACCGTCATGCGATTTTCGGTTAGCGTGCCTGTTTTATCCGAGCAGATTACCGTTACCGAACCCAAGGTTTCTACCGCAGGCAACTTACGGATCAGGGCATTGCGCTTAAGCATGCGCTGTGCACCTAGCGCTAAGGCAATCGTAACCACTGCCGGCAACCCCTCGGGAACAGCGGCAACAGCCATACTAATGGCCGTTTGGAACATGACCCGAATGGACTCACCTCGTAATACGCCCAAGACAAACACAACCGCCACAATACCCAAAGCCGCGAGCGCCAACCCGCGCCCCAATTGTTCTAAACGCTTCTGCAGAGGGGTTGGTTCTTGCCCGACCGATTGGATCATATCGGCGATTTTACCCAGTTCAGTACGCATCCCGGTTCGGACCACCAGCGCCGTACCCCGTCCATAGGTCACCATGGTGCCCATAAACACCATATTGCGTTGATCGGTAACCGATAAGTGCTCCGCAATAATCGGTTCCACCTGCTTTTCCACCGGCTCCGATTCACCGGTTAATACTGCCTCTTGAACCCGAAGATTCACCGCTTCGATTAACCGCGCGTCCGCTGGCACGGCATCCCCAGCCTCTAGTTGAATCACATCGCCGGGCACCAATTCGCGAGCCGAGATTTCAACCAGGTGTCCCGAACGACGCACCTTAACTTTGGGCACCGCCATCTTTTTCAAGGCAGCCATAGCTTTCTCTGCCTGGTATTCCTGAGTAAAACCCAATAACGCGTTGAGTACTACAATAACCAGGATCACCAAGGCATCGATGTACTCGTGTAAAAACACCGAAATAATGGCTGAGATGATCAGGATAACGACCATGATACCAGTGAGTTGTTCCCATAGGATACGCCAGGGGCTCTTCATCCCTCGCTCAACCAACTCATTAGGTCCCACCTCGGCAAAACGACGTTGAGCCTCTTCACGGCTTAAGCCACGATGCATATCGGTGTTGAGATGCTCTGCAACCTCATAAGGGGATAACTGATACCAAGCTTTTTCTTCGCTACTCATTATTCCAACTCCTCAATGAAATCTTTCATTGCAAACAAAAAAGACCATCCCTTATCGCGGTGATGGTCTCGCTGATTATGTGGGTCACCGGAAGCCGCGGCTTCGTCCTGACGACAACCCACCCCAAACCTTGGGCAGCTACTCCCCAATGCGTCTCTTAGTTTACCGTGCTTCACCAATCCGTCAAGGGTTAAGGTATCCACTTACCAATATCTGCCCAGGCGTATGACAAATGGGTCGCCAGGGTAGCTCCCAGGCGCTTTCGCACCCGCTTTAGGACATATTCCATTAACGGTACTCCCCCCAAATCATGCAATCGCGTCCCTATTTCGCACGCTCGACGATGACGGCAGTAAGCATTGAAAGCGCCCCCAGGACGTTCGGCCAGAAAGTCGTCCCGCTGACCAATCTGGGTTAACTCCTCAATCAATCGTTCAATTTCAGGCTGATGCTCTCTGGAAAAAGGCTTTCGCGCCAAAAAATCCCACAACCCCATGGCCACTCCTTCCTACGCATTATTATACCCGTGAAAACCTCCTGTAGATCATGATAAAATTTTCCACACTGAGTTCCATGCGCTGGATTTACCTCTCACCCCACCTAGATGATGCTGTACTCTCATGTGGCGGGTGGATCTGGTGGCAGATTCAACAAGGGGAAAAAGTAGAGATCTGGACAGTTTGTGCTGGCGATCCCCCCACAGGCCCCCTTACTCCTTACGCCCAAAGCCTCCATAAACGGTGGGAAACAGGTCCCGAGGCTGTGGCTGTGCGGCGCCAGGAAGATCAAAACGCCTGCCAACGCATTGGCGCCCTTCCGCGTTACCTACCCATCCCTGATTGTATTTATCGTTATGATCCAGAGCGAGGTAACCCAATCGTCAATGGAGATGATGACCTCTTCCAACCCTCACTTCCCCCTTCTGAGCAACCTTGGGTTGATACTTTACGGATACAACTGAAAGCATTATTGTCGGAATCGAACATCTTGGTCTGCCCCTTAGCCCTGGGTGGTCACATTGATCATCGCCTCACCCGCACAGCAGCAGAAAAATTAGCCCTACCCTTGTTATGGTATTATGCCGACTTTCCTTATGCGCTGCGGGACTGCCAAACAGAATTGCGTCCTACCACCACGCATTGTCCTTTACCCCTCAACCTTCCACCAGAGGCGCTCGACGCCTGGATCGAAGCGATCACTTGCTATCGGTCTCAGTTGAGCACCTTTTGGCCTGATCTGCCGACGCTAAAACGCGAGATTTTTCACTACTATCAAAATTGTAAAGACCAAATCTTGTGGATGCCTTTATTACCTGCTAGATGAACGCATGCCACACCATATGGTATCCAACAATTTGTGCTATACTGATGGCATGGCACACGAGACCCACCCTTGGGTGGCCTGGGCGAAGCACCTCCAACGCTGGGGGGTAGCGCCACTTATTGCCACATTGCTGGAAGGTTTACGCCCCCTGCAAGGGGTATTAGCCCAAGTTCTGCAAGGAAGTCTGCCGCTATTAACCTCCTCCCCTCATGCCACGTTGTGGCAAGCTCTTATTCACGTTCTTGAAGATGAAGATTCCTATCGGACGTTTATGCACCTTCTGACCGAGGAAACTCAACTATGATCTCGTCCCTGACCGTGATGGCACTAATTATTATCCTTTTCAGCGTGGGATTGCTCCTCTTTCTTAGCCTGCAATTAAAACGGCGGCCACGCTGGGGTTTGCGCCCACTAACAGCATTCTCTGCTCTCTCCCGTGCCATTGGACTCTCGGTCGAAGAAGGGACGCGCCTTCACCTTACATTGGGGAATGCAGGAATTACCCAACCTCACAGCGCTTCTGCTTTGGTTGGGCTTCAAGCCCTGGGTCGCATTACAGCAGTCAGTTCTATAAGCGACCGGCCCCCCTTGGCAACAAGCGGCGAAGGGAGTCTGGCATTATTAAGCCAGAGCACGCTGCGTGCAACGTATCGTCTAAATAATGCGTTGGATTTATACGATCCCAACCGCGGACGATTGACCGGGGTCACCTCTCTTGCCTATATCGCTGGGGCAATTCCCATCGCCTATGATGAAGATGTATCCACACACCTGATGATTGGACATTACGGCCCAGAGATTGGCCTGTTATGTGAAGCCGCCACACGCAATAAAGCTTTTACCCTTGCAGCCAGCGATTCACTGGACGCTCAAGCCGTGCTTTTCGCCGCCGCCCAGCAACCCCTTATCGGCGAAGAGCTCTTCGCTGCGCCGGCCTATCTACAAACCGGTCCTGCTCACCTCGCTAGTGTCCGCGTCCAGGATATTTTACGTTGGGGTGTGATCGTCGCCCTTATTCTGAGTGCTCTCTTAGGGGGACTGGGATGGCTATGAGATCACCTATCGCCACCGCGGTTGCCATTGGAGTGGGCGTTATTGTCCTGCTGGGTTACCTTTTCCCTCTCCCGTTTCTTGACCCCCTACACATCCTGTTTTTGGATTGGGCGCTTATCCTGGCGGCAGTAGCCGGCTTGGTAGCCATTCTAAACCTCTTCAGAGTGCACTGGCAGAAACTCAGTGCACCTCGTAATCGCGATTATTACAGTTTCTTCTTTATTCTGGGTTTCATCCCTACCCTGGTGATCGGCCTGCTTTATGGACCAGGGGATGCCCGCATTCAACCTCTGATAACGGCCATCCAACTCCCGATCGAGGCCAGTTTGGTGGGATTGCTTACCATAACCTTTGCTATCAGCGCAGTACGCCTAATGGCAACCCGCCGTTCCTGGATAAGCGGTTTATTCCTGGCCAGCACGATTATCTTTCTGCTTGCGGGAAGTGGTATTTTCTTAAGCGATACCGCTCCTTCCTTCATAAGAGGAATCTTAGGCGCACTCAATCTACTACCCGGAGCAGGTGCACGCGGCATCCTTCTCGGCATTGCGTTAGGCAGCCTGTTGACAGGGCTGCGAGTTCTGCTCGGTATAGATCGTCCATACAGCGAGTGAATTTATGATGGATACCGTTATCTGTCCACAATGTGGTTCTGTCAATCCCAGCGAAAACGAACGCTGTCAATGGTGCTTAGCGCTCTTACACCCCGATCAGGAGTCTGGAGCAGAACCATCAGAAAGCTCCCCGATTGACTTACCGGACTGGTTAAGAGAAGCCGATGTAGTATTAACCCGTCCCGAATCAACGGAAGAAGAATTGCCAGATTGGTTACTCGCACTACGGCAAGCGGGCGAATCGTCATCCCCAGAAGAGCCCCTTCGGCCCGAAAGCGAAGCAGAGGGATTTTTAGCGCCCGACCTGGAAGAAATTTTATCTCTAGGTGTGGAAAGAGAAGAAACCCTTGCCGAATCTTCTTTGCCTCTCGAACAATCTGAAAGTGCACCTTTTCCTGCCCGGAAAGGGCAAAGCCAGCCGGAAGAAGAAACAACCCTGGCCCCAACGGTTTCCTCAGAAGTCGTTTCTACCGGTCAGCCCGAGGACGAACTGCCCGACTGGTTGAAAGCTCTGCAGGAGAAAGAAGAAGGATCACGAACAACTGAAACGCCGATTGAGATTGGAGAAGAATCCACGCCCCAGTTTTTTGCAGATGTGTCCCCAGAGGTAGAAGGGGGACCAGAGTGGATCACAGGCCTGCCCAGTGCTTCCACCGAGGACAAAGGGTTTGAAATCCCAGAAGCGGTACCTGGAGTGCAAGAACCAGAAACAAGTGCAGCAAGCCAGGTTGAGAACCTAGAAGGTGAACCCTCTTCTGCAGTTATTCCACCCTTTACCGAAATCCCCGAAGACCTCACGGCCTGGTACGAGGAAGAACCTACTTTTACTCCCGAGGAACAAACCCCTCTCCCCACCATGTCATCTCCGCCAACCGCTGAAGAAGCCCTTTCCATGGCATTACTCTCGGCTGAGGGAGAACCTGATGAACCGCCTTTGGGGATATCTCCTTTTAACGAGGAGGAATATGCTGCCTGGTTAGATCAACTCAATCTCGAGGAAACCCTGACCGAAGAGGAAGTTCCTCCAACGACGCCCGCTTTTATCGAGGAAGTCCCCACCGAAACCACGCTCACACCAGAAGAAGTGGTTCCGCCTTTCATCGAAGGCGAATTACCGCAATGGCTGGCCGAATCTCCCACCGATGAGAGCGTGGAAGCCACAGTTGCGCCAACCGCTGAACTACCCGAATGGCTAGAAGCTATGCGTCCGGTTGAAGCCGTTGCGCCAATACCGGCCCAGGAAAGGGAAGAGGACACCCGGATCGAAACCAGTGGGCCATTAGCAGGTTATCAGGGCGTTCTGCCCGGTGAACCCGAAGCCCTACGTTATTCACGTCCCCCGGCCCATGCCATTCGCTTGAACATCAGTGAAAAACAGCGTGCCTATGTAGCCCTCCTGGAAAGCCTGGTCTCTGCTGAAAGTACCCCTATCTCGCTTCGGGTGCAAAAACCGGTCTCCACGACCAGCCCGGCTCTGCGTCTGGCTGTAACGCTACTGCTATTAGTAATTCTGCTGCTTGGATTGATCTCAGGAGTCCCGATAAGCCCATTACCCTTGCTGTTCCCGGCAGAAGCGGTGACATTTGCGACCACGGTAAATACCCTGGCTTCAACACACCCTGCGCCACGGGTGCTGGTAGGGGTAGAGGTGGATGCCGGCTTCCTCCCGGAGATTCGCACCGCGTCAGTTAATGTTCTTGTTGATCTCATGCGTCAAAACGCGCGGCTGGTCTTCATTACCACGCAATCCAATGCCTCCGTGCTTGCATTGACCCTTGCTCAACAAGCCGCCCAGCAAGTGCCTGAATATGTCCTCTCAGAACAAAGTCTCAATCTGGGTTATTTAGCCGGCGAAGCCACTGGTTTAGCCGCATTTGCGCGTCAACCCCAACTAGCCGTGACCACCACCCTGGATGGACAGACGGCGTCAAATGCCTTATCCCTCCTCGGAATAACCGGTTTGCAGGATTTTGACGCCATTCTTTTAGTGACCGATAGCGGCGAGCGTGCCCGTGCATGGCTCGAACAAGTCCGTCCGCTTTTCTCGGAACGTCCCCTGCTTGTTATAACCAGCGCCCAGGCCGCACCGTACCTTACTCCTTATGTGCAGTCAGGGCAGGTAAATGGTTTGATCAGCGGATTGGTAGGAAGCATGACTTACACGCGCCTGACACAAAAAGTGGGGGGAGAAAATCTCTCCCTATGGAGTGCCTATCAAATGGGTACCCTCACGATTGCTTTGCTGATCCTGCTGGGAGGATTGACCACCACACTACAGGCTGTCTTCCCGGCTTCCAAAACTACCTCGAGGCGTTGAAGCCCTATGACCGATGCGCTTTGGACTTTGGTCGCCTTTCTACTGACTCTGGCCGTGCTTTCATATGCCATTGGGGATAACCCACTTTTTCGAATCGCCATCTACACCTTCGTTGGGGTTTCAGCCGGATACCTAGCGGTGGTACTTATAAATCACATTCTCATTCCAAAGTTAATTTCCCCTTTGAGCAACCCCAATGCCTCTTGGGGGATTATCGCCATCCCATGGGTGCTGAGTCTCCTGCTTTTGACACGCTTGATGCCTCGATTGTCTTTCCTGGGTACCCTCCCTCTGGCTTTCCTAGTTGGAGTAGGCGCAGCAGTTATTATCAACGGGGCACTTTTTGGCACTTTGTTTGGTCAAGTTCGGGCAGCAGGGCTTTCTTTTTCATCCCTCCAGCAAAAAACCATTGGATGGGCGGGTGGGGTAATACTGCTCTTCGGCACCATCACCACCTTGCTGTATTTTCAATTCACTGCTCGCCGCGTACCCGGCAAATCCATATCGCGTCCTCCATGGATCGAGATAGCGGCGAAAATCGGTCAGGCATTTATCGCTATTACCCTGGGTGCCTTCTTTGCCGGGGTCATCCAGACCTCACTCACTGTGCTCATTACGAGATTAGATTTCATCCTTCAATTTCTTAACACTCTACTACCCTGAGATGCTGGCTTATGAGTTCCTCCATCGTTGAAGCCGAATCCATACTTGCCGTTGACATTGGAAGCGTGTTCACCCGCGCGCTGCTCTTCGACGTGGTTGAAGAGCGTTACCGCATCATTGCAACCGCCCAAGTGAGAAGCACAATTGGGACACCCTTCTTTGATATTAGCGAAAGCATCTTCCTGGCCCTCACACGCCTTGAAGAGATCACCGGGCGGCATTTGATGGAGGAAGCCCATTTAATCCTACCTGCTCAGGATGACGGCTCGGGAGTGGATCGCTTTGTGCTCACGTTTTCGGCGGGTCAGCCGTTACGTGTGGTGGCGATGGGACTTCTGGAAGATGTTTCATTAGCCAGTGCCCGCAAAGCTCTCGAATCCACTTACTGCCAAATCGTCGAGCAGATCGGCCTGAATGATCGGCGCAAACCCGAAGCCCAAATAGATGCAATCCTGCGCGCTCGCCCAGATCTGGTGCTCATCGCCGGGGGAACGGATCAAGGCGCGACGCGTTCAATAGCAAAACTGGTAGACCTGCTGGTTTTAGCCCTTCAACTGCTCTCCCCCGAGAGCCGGCCGGATGTACTTTACGCCGGAAACAACGCTATCACCAAGCAAGTGACCGACCGCTTAGAGCCCTTCGTGCGCCCCCACGTTGTCCCTAATGTGCGCCCCAACATTGACCAAGAAAATCTATTACCGGCGCAAGAAAAACTCTCGGAAATTGTCTACCTTCGCCGTTCACATCAACTAGGTGGCCTGCAATCCTACAGCACCATCAGTTCAATTACCCCCCAGCCCAGTTTGCGGGCTTTTGGACGGATGGTTCAATTTCTCAGTAAGCTGACCGGAGCCTCACAGGGAGTTCTTGGGATTGACTTGGGATCGGCCACAACTGGCGTAGCCGTTGCCCGGCAAGACAACTTCTCCACGATAGCCCTACCTTACGGCTCGGGTTATGGGCTAGCTGCTGCGCTGGAGCAAACCCCTTTAGAAAGCATTACCCGCTGGCTTCCCATGCATGCCCCCGACGAAATAGTCAGAGATTATTTATGGCATCGAACGCTATATCCGGCCTCTGCTCCCCATGATCTGGAATACCAGGCCATCGAACAGGCTATGCTGCGCCAGATACTGGCTTTAGTTGCTAGGCGTATCTCAACCGAAGAAGGGATATATGGGTTTGAGCCCATTCTCGTTAGCGGTTATGCGTTAACCCAAGCTCTCTCCCCGGCACAAGCACTTCTGACCCTTTTAGATGGACTTCAGCCAATTGGCGTCACCACATTTATCCTCGATCCCTATGGATTGGTGACGGCTTTGGGTGCCATTGCACCCCTCAATCCTACTCTGGTCATCCAAACGCTTGAAAGCAATGCCCTACTAAACTTAGGCACGGTCATCGCACCGATCAGCGCAGCTCGCTACGGCACCCCTGTCCTTAATGTGCGTTACGAATTAGAAAACGGTGAAACTTCAACCATAGAAGTACGGCAGGGTACTGTGATACCCCTCCCTATTCCGAACGGGCAGCGGGCCCGTTTACACCTGCGTCCCCTGCGACCCTTGCGCCTGACCCCGGATGGCAAGGATACCACGCGCAGTTTTAGGATTACTGGCGGTTTATTAGGTGCAGTTATTGATGCCCGCGGACGTCCTTTGGAACTCCCCGCCGACTCCGCCCGCCGCCGCGATTTGCTCAAGCGTTGGATGGCAGCGCTGGGTTCATGATTTGGCACAAACCTTGCATGGAAGAATACCAATGACCATGGTACTACCTGCTCACCATATCCTCCCACTTGCTCACCTGCGTCGGCTGCGATTGTTGAACGGCAAGGGACGAGTGTTGGTACGCCCAAGCCAAATGGTCGAAGCTACCGACGTTATTGCTGAAACCCCTGCGCCCGGCCAACATTTGCTCCTTGATGTGCGCAAAGCTCTTGGCGTTCAACGTGTTTCTGAGGCAGAGCGGCTAATCGAACGTCAGATAGGCGAACGGGTTGAAAAAGGGGATATTTTAGCCCAAACCCGCGGCCTTTTCGCCCGCATTTTACGGGCTCCGGTTGCAGGTCAGGTGGTAGCCATTTATAAAGGTCAAATCCTGCTTGAGACTCAATCCCAGCCCTATCGGCTTCTGGCCGGGCTGCCAGGCCAAATCGCCGAGGTTTTTCCCGAACGCGGTGCCATTGTAGAGACCCACGGTGCACTCATCCAAGGGGTTTGGGGCAATCAGCAAAACAATCACGGGGTGCTCACAATGCTTGCCGAAACCCCTGATGCACCCCTCAAAGCCGATATGTTAGATATGACCTTACGGGGCAGTGTTATCGTAGGAGGAACCTGTTACCAGGCCGAAGCCATAAAATCCGCGGCAGAAATCCCAGTGCGCGGGATAATTCTAGGCAGTTTATCCGCCCCATTGCTTCCCTTAGCCACCAGCCTCAATGTGCCGCTCATCCTCCTTGAAGGCATTGGGCAAATCCCGATTAACCGCTTGGCATTTCAACTCTTGAACACCAACCAGAAGCGTGAGGTCTACCTCCAAGCATCTTGGAATCCGGCACTGAGTGAAAAACCCGAAATCGTGATCCCACTTCCTGCTGAGGGTAAAGAGCCTGAAGAAGCGGTTGAGGTTGCTCCAGGAAGAATGGTTCGCTTAACCCTCCCCCCTTATGCAGGGGCCATTGGCAAAATCATTCAGCCCAATAGTGCATTAGTGCTACGTAGTGGTCAACGCATTCCCGCCGTAGAGGTGGAACTGGAGAATTCCCAAAAAGTTACCGTGCCATTATTCAATTTAGACATCATTGCCTGAAAAGTATAATAAAAGGAGAGGTGAACTATGGACTTTCGTAGCGATTTTGAGGATGAAGAGCAGGGCTACAACCAAGGATCATCCAACACCGAGAATCCTTTTGAGGAACCACCCACTGAGGAAGAACCCGAAGGTGGTAGCCGGGGCCCCAACCGTAATTTCATTATCGCCGCTGCAGTCATCGGTGGAATTTTCGTTCTGGCGGTGATTGGGTTGATCGTTTTTGCCCTCATTTCCGCTAACCAAAACCGTGCCCGCCTACAAGAACAGGCTGCACAAATCAACGCCCAAAACACGCTGACGGCAATGTACGCCACCCAAACCGCGCAGGCTTTCACCCTGCAGCAAACCCTGCTCGCCCAGCCCACGCCTACCACTGCCGCAACGCCCGTGATTATCGTTCCTACGGCTACCCCGGTGCCGACCAACACTCTCTCACCTGAGAATATGGCCCGTACAGCTACCGTGGCAGCCTTCCTGACGCAGGTGGCGCAGGCGGCAACCGGCACGCCTCAAGCCGTAGGCCCCACCCCGACCAGCACCGCCTTGCCAACTACAGGGTTTGCGGATGAAGTGGGATTACCCGGCCTGCTCGGACTTGCAGCATTGTTCATCATTGTGATTGCTATCACCCGCCGCTTGCGCTTCTCGACCACTCGCTAGGGAAATTCGAGCGCTCTCTCCTTCCCAATGAATCCCCTTTTCCCACCGAATAATAAAGCAGGGGTTTATATAAACACCCCTGCCTTGCTTTAATGATCCGTTGAGTTTCTTGATTTAAGCCATTTGGTTTGCAACGCTTTCTCCATAAGCGAGAAGAGCACGCACCATATCCGGAGATCGTCCTTCCGCATAAACACGCAACACCGGCTCAGTCCCCGAAGGGCGAATGAGCAACCAGGAATCATCTGCCAAAATATACTTGACCCCGTCTAAGGTACTGACCTGCACTACTGACTCACCCCCAATTTGGGCCGGGGCTTCATCTCTCAACCGCGCCGTCATCTTTTCCTTAGAAACCGGATGACGTAAACGCATATCCTTGCGCTCGTAATACGCAGGTCCAACATCCTGGAGCAGAGAGTCTACTAGTTCGACCAGCGTTCCACCCGACTGGGCGACCATTTCCACGATCAGTAGTCCCATTAGGATCCCGTCGCCTTCGGGGATATGCCCCTTAAAAGAAATTCCTCCCGATTCCTCACCCCCGATGAGCACATCCTCGCGCAACATGTGATCAGCAATATGATTGAAACCGACCGGTGTCTCATAGAGCGGCAGTCCATACCGCGCAGCCAAGCGATCGATCATGCGAGTTGTTGAAACGGTACGTACCACGGCTCCCCGCAAACCACGCTTTTCCACCAGATAGCGTAATGACAGCGCCATGATTTTGTGCGGGTCCACAAAATTGCCCCGCTCATCCATAGCACCAATGCGATCCGCGTCGCCATCGGTCGCCAAGCCAAAATTACCTGCCCCGGTACTGATCGCGCCGGCCAAAGCGCCCAGGTAACGTGCAATCGGCTCCGGATGCACACCGCCAAAACCGGGGTTCATTTCACCCCGAATTTCAAATACTTCACACCCTGTTCCTTGAAGCAAACTGCGAATAACCCCCCGCCCCGAGCCATACATGGAATCCACCACAATGCGCTGCGGATTCTCGGCAATGGCATCAAAATCAATCAGATGACGCAAATGTTCCCCATAAGCTGGTATTGGATTGAAACGTTGAATTAGTTTGAGTTGGCGCGCCTGTTCATAATCCATCAAGTTAGGTCCGCGTCCCTGTGCCTCGTTATCGTTAAGATAAATTTCAACCCGCCGGCACTGTTCCGGTGAAGCCGAGCCGCCGAAGGCCGCCTTAAGTTTTACCCCGTTATAGCGGGGGGCATTGTGCGAAGCCGTGATCATTACCCCACCAATAGCTCCCAAATGTCGCACCGCAAAAGATATCGCCGGTGTGGGCGCATCGGCCTGGCTGAGATAAACCGTAAACCCATTCGCCGCTAACACCCGTGCCACTTCCTGTGCAAAACGGTCCGAAAGAAAACGAGTATCAAAGCCTACCACCATGGTTTTAGGGTCTACGTTTATCCCTTCCCCCAGGCCGTTAAGCCATTGATCTGAAGCCACTGCATCCGCAATGGCCTGTGTCACCAGGCGCAAATTATGAAAGGTAAAGGTGTCCGAGATGACTGCTCGCCAACCATCGGTACCAAAATGTATTGTCATCGTTCTATACCTCTCCCAATGTCAGAATTTTGTGAATTTACCATGCCGGCATGGGCGTAGCCGTAGCAAGCAAGGATTGCATGATCCAACCTTCAACCCCCTGCTGGGTGCGAATCTTAACCCATAGAACTCCCCCTTCTCCCGCTACCGGATCAGAGATCACCTGCACCAGGGTTTCATTCAGTAATGACGTTAGTACCTGCCCATTTGGTGATTCGCGCACAAATGCTCCCCCTCCAACCCGTGCTGCAACCCGTGCCCATACCGGGGTAGGTACTAACGTAAAGGTCGCCGATGGGGTCAGTGAGGACTTTAAGGTTGCCTGCGTGGTGGGCGTGGGAGGAAGTGGCGTTTGAGTTGCCAGCGGGCGGGGTGAGAAGGTTGCAGTAGGTTGCAGTATAACGGCGGTCGTCCCCGTTGGTGCCAAAACAGATTTTTGATGGTTTTGAATTGGTACACTGGGAAATATGTTGGAGAGCCCGACAATTCCTACCAATAGAATCACCCCTAAACCATATCCCCACATGCGGGGGCGCCAACGCAACACCAGAAACGTGCACCAGGATACAAACCATACTGTGAAGAGATGCAAGCCGGCCGTCCGTATGCCACTTGTAAAGAGCTCCGGTTTGTGTCCTCCCCATCCGTAGCCAGCGACCCCCAGAGGCAATAAAAGACCATAAGCCAGCACCAGGTTAACCACCAAAGGACGTTGACGAGGTGCCTGGGCCAGCAAGAACGTGATTAATGCACTCCCCAGGGCAGTAATAACCCACTCTAACCCACCCCAGCGCCCATAAAAGCCGATCAAAGCAGGTTGCCAGCCAGGTGAGAGCATGGTCTGAAGCCACCCCGAAACAGCCCCCGCTCCCAGAGTCGCCGCCCCTATAAAGAGCAAACCGCCCAGCGTATTGAGCAGAAACGCAGTCGTTCCCCCAAAGACGACCAGAGGACTCCCGAACACCGGCCCGAGAAATGGACTGACCAACAGTGCCATGAAATACACAATGGGGGTGTCGGACACAAAGGCTACCCCAAGCAATAAGGCGCACAACAGAGCTGCCAGGTAGAAATCAAAGCCTGCGCTTAACTGATGTTGTAAACTCTCCAACCGCGCCTCCCAGTCCCGTCCTTTGGGTGTAAACCGAGTGCGCGGCGAAGGTTGAGGTCCTACGGCCTGAGGCTCGGGTTCTGGTGGAAGCGGTTCGCTCGTTGGCAGGTTCATTGGCGCAACGTAGCCACAAGTCTCATCGGGCGTTCCAGAAGTTCAAGCGCCGTCAGAATATCCGGCACCACAACATCTGCCGCCAGCAATGCGGGAACAGCCACCCCTTCGCGCGACAAAACACAAATCCCTAGACCCGCCTCGCGTAACATCTCGGCATCATTCGCCCCTTGCCCAATGGCAACAACGCGCTCTGCGCCTAACTGGCGAACAAAAGCCGCCTTTTGAGCCGCTTCGTTCCCCGGCGTCAAGCGCACGGCTTTGAGGTTCAGATGGTGATCAATCGCAGTTTGCCGACCATGGGTATCAGCTGTGATCAAGTGGATGGCTAGGCGGTCGCGCAATAGATTCAAACTGCGATACACCCCATCGATTAATTGACCATCCAGGGCCAGGGTTCCATTAACATCACAGACCAGGTGCTCCAATTGAAGTGTTCCACAACCAGGGATACTGAGTTCAATCATGCGATTATTATAATACAGAGCACCCTGACGATCTTTGCAGTAAAATAAGCACTATGCGCAACCCAAAACTCGCCTCCATAATCCTGTTCGTTTTACTTGCTACCCTGATAGCATGCGCCCCCACGGTATCCTCGCCATCACTCATCCCCACCGGAACAGCACCTACGTCCCCATCTCCTACTGAAATGCCCTTAACCCCCACCCCGACTACTTCTCCACGTGCAAAGGTGATAATCATCAGTGAGGGCATTCCTTGGGAAGATCGTGTCATTGCCTGGATCCACGAACGGACAACCAGCCAAGGGTGGGAGGTCGAAGTTCAGCGCAACGCTCAATTCAACGCTGGAGACTCAAGCATAGCCCTGGTCGTTCTTCTTTCCCCAACTTTCGATGTCAATGCCCTTGTCGCCCAACATCCTGATCTTCCATTTATCTTTATCGCCAACGCCCCCTTACCGGAATCACCTAACCTCACCCAAGTGCTTCTGCGCGACGATCACCTTTATTTTTTGGCCGGTTATCTTGCAGTGCTGATTGCACCCGATTTTCGCGCTGGCGCCTTACTTCCCTTGAATGCAGATACCGCGGCTCAGGCGTTCCGCAACGGTGCTTTCTATTTATGTGGACGCTGTGTGCCCGCTTATGGTCCTATCGTAACCTTCCCTGTCTCTGCGAGTCTCACTCCTAATGCTACGGCAGATACGTTACAAACCACATTGGCTGACCTGAACAAGAATCGCCTGGAGACACTGTTTATCCCCGCGGATCTGCTTACCCCTGACTACTTGCCGGTGCTTGAATCAACCGGCTGGAGATTGCTGGGCACCGCGCTGCCTCAGAAACCGCCATCGAATTGGGCCGTCACGGTCATGTTTGACCTTGAGCAAGGGCTGGAAACGGCATGGCAAGCCGCGTTGATAGAAAAACAAGCCACCACCATCACAGTCCCCATCATATTAAGAGACATCAATGCCCAGTGGTTAACCCCGGGACGGCAAAAGTTAGCCGAACAAGTTATTAAAGACCTTCAAGCCGGTTGGGTCTATCCTTTGACGCCCCCTTGACCCTGCGCAGAAGACCCCATGAATTCTTCCATGGTTGCCTGTCCTGGCTGATTGATTCCCTCGCGCCGCAGGACTTTCCAGACCGTCAAAGCCAGGATTTTTAGATCCAGCCACAATGACCAGTGATCAACATACCAGACGTCTAAACGGAACTTGTCTTCCCAAGAGAGTGCATTACGCCCATTGACTTGCGCCCAGCCGGTTATTCCCGGTAAAACATCATGTCGTCGCATTTGTTCCGGGGTATAACGCTCCAGATAAGCCACTAAAAGCGGGCGCGGCCCCACCAGGCTCATCTCCCCCCGTAAGACATTAAAAAGTTCGGGTAACTCATCCAGTGAAGTTGCCCGTAAAAACTGCCCCAACGGCGTCAGGCGTTGCGCATCCGGGAGAAGGTTACCGTTGGCATCATAGGCTTCACGCATCGTGCGAAATTTATATAACTTAAAGATCCGTCCCTTATAACCGGGCCTCGGCTGACAAAAAAAGATAGGCGGACCATCGAACAGCAAAATGGCCAGGGCGATCAATCCCATGAGGGGCAATGCAATAACCATTCCCAAAAGGACCAACAACAAATCCAATACACGCTTCGACCAAGGAATACCTTCGGGTAACCAGTGCATCGCTCTTGCATTTTACCAAACTCCGCGCTTGGATTATAATTTTTGCCACACTAAATCCAAAGAAAGAGGGAAGGAACAATGTTGCTGAGGATTAACATCGAATATTGCGCGGTTTGACACTACACAGATCGCGCCATCGGTCTGATGGCTGAGTTGTTGAAGAATTTCGAACCCGAGATCGAGTCCATCACAGTCATCCCTTCAGACGGTGGACGGTTCGAGGTCACGGTGAATGATCATCTGCTTTATTCCAAACTAAAGACCGGGCGACATGCCGAACCGGGTGAAATCTTAACTTTGGTGAAAAAATTTTTACAGGAAGGACAAGGATGAATCAGAAAAAAGGTCGTGTCTTTTCTGGGGCTCGCCCCACAGGCCGCCAACACCTAGGCAATTATTTGGGCGCTATCCGCAATTATGTAGCGCTCCAGGAGGATTATGACTGCATTTATTGCATTGTAGATGTCCACGCCCTGACCACACTAGAAACCACGCGAGAACTGCGCCAGAACACCTATGAGATGGCGCTGGATTGGTTGGCTGCCGGGATTGACCCTGAAAAAAGCATCATCTTCGTGCAATCACACGTGCCACAGGTCATGGAACTGCACACCTACCTTTCAATGGTCACCCCATTAGGAAAACTGACCGACCTTCCTACCTTTAAGGAAAAAGCACGTCAACAACCCCACAACATAAATTACGGGTTGGTAGGCTACCCGGTGCTGATGACCGCTGATATAGCCCTCTACAAAGCCAATCTGGTACCTGTAGGGTTAGATCAAGCTCCTCATATCGAGTTCGCGCGCGAAGTCGTGCGTTCTTTTAATTACCGCTACAACACCCAGGTGCTCATAGAGCCAGAGATGAAAGTGACCGAGGTGCCCAAAGTCCTTGGTATAGACGGCCAACAAAAGATGAGCAAAAGCCTCAACAACCATATCGAACTCGCCGCAACACCTGAAGAAACCCTGCAGCGGGTGATGCAGATGGTCACCGACCCACAACGGGTGCGACGCACCGATCCTGGCAATCCCGATGTGTGCAACGTCTTCACCATGCACAAAGTTTTCTCCAAACCTGAGGAAATCGAAATGGTAAATATCGAATGCCGCCGCGCCGGCATCGGGTGCGTAGATTGTAAGCGTCTCTTTGCCCACAACCTTAACGAGCACCTGGCACCGTTCCGAGAAAAACGGGCTGGTCTTGCTCAAAACCCAGATACGATTTGGGACATCTTAAACCAGGGCGCCGCGCGAGCGCGCGTGATCGCCGAACAAACCATCCGGGAAGTCCGTGAAGCCATAGGGTTACCCTGATGCGGGCATTGCTCCAACGCGTGCGTGAAGCCAGTGTACGGGTAGAGGGCCAAACCGTGGCCCATATTGGGCCCGGTTTCGCCATTCTATTGGGCGTGGGGCTAGAGGATACTACCGAGAAAGCCGCCGCTCTGGCACGTAAGATTGCTTTTTTACGCGTCTTTGAAGATGACGCCGGCAAGATGAACCTTTCTATCCAGGAGGTTAAAGGGGAAGCGCTGGTCGTCTCCCAGTTCACCCTTTATGCCGATACGCGAAAAGGGAATCGCCCATCATTTACTCAGGCTGCCCCCCCTGATGTGGCTCGTCCTCTGGTAGAGGCTTTTGCAGAACACTTGAAATCCTATGGGATCCCCGTGCAACAAGGCGTTTTTGGCGCCCATATGCTCGTGAATATTCTGAACGATGGTCCGGTGACCATCTGGCTCGAGCAGTAGAAGGAACTTAATGGGGTCAAGTTCCCTGCAAATTTTAGTTGACACGCTCAAAACAGGTATGGTAATATCTAATTACAATCGGTCCGTTGCTACGGACTGATTTGATTACCCGAAAATTCCAGCGAGGAGAAAGGAGAGAACCATTAGCACGACAAATTACCGCGTAAACGAGGCGATTCGCGTCCCAGAGGTGCGTCTGATTGGGCCCGATGGCGAGAATCTGGGGGTCGTGCCCATTGAAAAGGCGCTCCGAATAGCGCGCGAAGCCGAATTAGATCTGGTCGAAGTCGCCCCCACCGCCAACCCACCCGTATGCCGGGTGATGGATTTCGGCAAGTTCCTCTACGAAAAAACCAAGAAAGAACGTGAAGCCCGCAAAGCCCAGACCAAGATTGAGGTCAAAGAAATCCGCTTGCGCCCCAAGACCAACGAACATCACCGTGGCTTCAAAACCCGGGATGCGCGGCGCTGGCTGCAAGAGGGCATGAAGGTCCGCGTGACGATCCGCTTCCGCGGGCGAGAGATCACCTATCCTGAAATTGCATTAGAGGATCTTAAGGAAATCGCAGCCGAATTGGCCGATGTTTCGGTTATTGAACAAATGCCCACCCTTGAAGGCAAAGCCATGACCATGGTGCTGGCGCCGGCCAAAGGTGGGAAGAAGAAGACTACCCCAACATCCGGGGCTGAGGGCACCCCCAACCCCCAAGTCGAGGCCAAGGACACTGCGAGCGCCTGAATTTCTCTTTTTCCCTACAAGATGGCTTTTTTCTGGTATAATGTGCCTTCGCGCATTGTTACCTGCCTTATCTTTTTGTGAGAGGAGATGTGAGCCGTGCCTCGCAAAGTAAAACTAGGAAAGAAGTTTAAACTCAAAACCCATAAAGCAACTGCTAAGCGTTTCCGTTTAACCGGATCAGGTACCCTGGTACGGACCAAGGGTGGTAAAAGCCACCTGCGTCGTCGCACCTCCAAACGCACTAAAGCCCTCTTCACCGAAATGATCCCGGTCCAGGGCAAGAAGATCATTCAGCGGATCCATCGCTTGGCACCGTACCTCGAGAAAACCGATTAATTCCATCTATTCGTGCGGCTGCTGGGTGTTCGCAACAGGTGCTAAAGCACCGGCGCCCAGGGGTTCGCAAAGGAGAGTGTTATGCGTGTAAAAGGTGGTCCACACAGCCATCTGCGACACAAGAAAGTGCTCAAACTCACCAAAGGTCAGTTTGGCACTCGCCATCGTCTCTTTCGACGGGCAAACGAGGCAATGCTCAAGAGCCTGTGGTATGCCTATCGCGACCGGCGACAGCGCAAGCGTGATTTACGCAAGTTGTGGATCGCGCGGATTAACGCTGCCGCACGGTTGAACGGTACTACCTACAGTCGGTTAATTTATGCCTTACGGAAGGCCAACATCAACCTCAACCGCAAAGCCCTTGCTGACTTGGCCGTCCGCGACCCACAGGCTTTCGCAGCGGTGGTGGCAAAAGCACAAGCCGCTTTGTAACCGCCAAAATGAAGAAGGCAGGTAAGAAAACGTGGGGTCTGCAATCTACCCCGCGTTTTTCGTTGTCCGCTGTGCTATAATTTTTTACCACAGCGAGGCACAAGAATGGGATCCCAAATCAAAGCTCGGTATGTGTTTCCCGGTGGGCAATGCCTGGAAATTGCCCAAGGTGACATCACTGCTGAAGATGTAGAGGCCATTGTTAATGCCGCCAATGCCATGCTTCAACACGGAGGTGGCGTGGCAGGTGCTATCTTACGCAAAGGGGGACCGCAAATTCAAGAAGAAAGTGATGCCTGGGTGCACGAGCATGGCCCGGTCACCCATGCCAACCCGGCTTACACCCGCGCCGGGCAACTGCCATTTCGATACATTATCCACGCTGTTGGACCGGTATGGGGGGAAGGCGAAGAAGCTCAAAAACTTCGTGCCGCCATCCAGGGTAGCCTGCACCTGGCTGAAACATTGGGGCTACAATCATTAGCCTTCCCAGCCCTCTCCACCGGGATCTTCGGTGTACCCAAAGCGTTTGCAGCCCAGGTCTTTTTTCAAACCATTCACGACCACTTCTTTCAGAATCCTCAATCTCCACTCAGGCTAGTTCGGATCACCCTCTACGATGCCCCTACCCTCGAGGTTTTCGTTGAAGCCTTTGAAACCTGGCGAAATACCCAATCGGTCTCAACCAGAGCCGGTGATTCACTCCCGTCATAATGCACGCTTCCGTGAAGTACGCGCTTTAATTGAACGCCGGCATGAACGGGAGGAAAAGGGCTTATTCGTGGCCGAAGGTGTTCGCCTATGCGAAGAAATTGTCAGGGCCGGGTGGCATCCACAATACGTGCTTTACAGTGAACAACTTAGTGAACGCGGCCAACGCTTGTTAGATCACTTCCGCTCCCAAGGGGTGACCTTGCACAAGGTGAGCGCAGACCTAATGGCAAGCCTTGCGGATACTGAAACCCCTCAAGGCATCTTGTGCGTGCTCCCCATTCACTATCTTGCCTTTCCTACCCATTGGGATTTTGGACTGGTTTTAGACGGAATAAAAGATCCCGGTAACGCTGGTACCTTGCTTCGCACCGCCTGGGCTGCCAAGGTGGACGTGGTCATCACCACTTCAGGAACCACAGATTTGTTCGCACCCAAAGTGGTACGCGCAGCCATGGGCGCCCATTTTTATCTTCCTGTTCATGAGTTAAAATGGCCTGAAATCGAAGTGCTGGCCAAGCAACGCACTCCTCAACCTGCACGCGTTTTACTGGCTGAAGCGCAAGGAGGTATCCCTTGTTGGGATTACGACCTGCGCCAGCCGTTACTCCTGGTTATTGGTAGCGAAGCCGAAGGCCCCAGCCCTGAGGCACACCACTACGCAGACGCCCGGCTTACTATTCCCATGCCTGGCCAGAGTGAATCTTTAAACGCAGCGGTAGCCGCGGCCATATTGCTCTTCGAAGTCGTTCGTCAGAGGCAAACATCATGAAGGTTCGTGCGATCACCTGCTTTTTCGACCCCAACTTACAAGAACCCGTTTCGACATTACGCCATCTAGGACATCTAAGCCAAAGCCTCAAACAACGGTTGCAAGAAGCCGGCATTGAAGTCCAAACCTGCCGCATCGCCACAACCCCCTTCCCGCTCTGGCTTGACCCGACCCACACCCAACAGGCCATTCATCAGATCAAAGAATTGGAAGAAGAAGCCATACATCAGGGATTCGATTATCTTGGCATTGGCCCGGCACTGGTCACGCACCCCATTTCATATGCTCTGGTCATTCCGGTACTTGAACAATCCCTTCACACCTTCGTGGCAGCCCAAATCGCAGATCCCAATTTGGGTGTGTCCCTTAAAGCATTGCGTGCCTGCGGTGAAATCATCCGCCAAGCTGCTACGTTAACCCCCGACGGTTTCACCAATCTTCGCTTCGCCGCTCTGGCAAACGTCCACTCGGGAACGCCCTTCTTTCCGGCTGCCTATCATGCGGCAGGTCATTCTCCCGCACTAGCGTTGGCCATCGAAAGCGCAGATGTGGTCTTAGAAATCGTCTCTCAACCCCTCACTTGGAATGAAAAACGGCAGGAGCTTCTAGAACGTTTTGAGGTCTTTGCCACGAACCTTACAACCCTGATAACCCCCGTGCTTGACACCCAGGTTGCTTTTGCGGGGTTCGACTTCTCGCCCGCGCCCTTTCCCTCCCCCTCTTGCTCCATTGGTGCTGCCTTGGAACACATAGGTGCTTCGCGTTTGGGAAGCATTGGCTCGTTGAGTGCCGCCGCCCTCCTCGCCGAAACCCTGAGCCGAGGGCGCTGGCCGCAAAGTGGGTTCAATGGACTCATGCTCCCGATACTGGAAGATACCACGCTGGCCCAGCGCGCCCTCGAAGGTACACTCACGATAAAAGACCTTCTTCTGTTCTCGGCAGTTTGCGGCACCGGCTTGGATACCGTCCCTCTACCGGGCAACACCTCTGTGGCTCAACTCACTGCTCTACTTGCTGATCTGGCTTTTCTTTCAGCCCGCCTTCGCAAACCGCTCACTGCCCGCCTGATGCCGATCCCGGGCAAAGACGCAGGCGAGCCAGTGCATTTCGATTTTTCTTATTTCGCACCCGGCGGTGTCATGGCTCTGCCAAGCAGTTCGCTTTCAGAGGGGCTAATCGCCAATGATGAAGACATTTTCCTGGAAAGTTTTAACGCATCTGTTTAAAGTCAATTAAGATCAAATTTTTCTCGCAATCATCATAAGTATCAAATGTAATTTGGGGTGAAAGGGGCAAATCCGCCTGATCTAATAATTGAATGGCCAGAGCCCCTCGCGAGGCTATAGGCGCATCGGCTAACGTAAACTCATAACCCGAAGGCCCATAAAGACTTGCCGTTCCGGTCAGACTGAATAAATTGACCATCTTACCCCCTAGATAACCCCGCAGCCAAACCCGTATACCCACCGCTGGGCGGCCTTGAAGATCAAAGACGCGCCCAGCCACACCCATCCAATCACAAATGCGCTCAGGGTGATAAAGTGAAGCCGCAATTACATTCGGTTGATTTTGCACCGCAAAGGCATAACCATATGAAGGTGTTGGCGTCGCTGTAGAGGCTACTTCGGGCAATGGGGTACCCTCGACAAGAGTCGGCTGGAGCGTTGGGGTGAAAGTTTGAACCTCAGTAGGTACTAATGTCGCTGTGGGTGTCTTGGTTAAATTCGAGGTGGATTCTAGAGACACTTCTAGCGTAGGAAGGACTAACAAAGTGGGTACAGGACGAGGTGGAAACGGGTTAAGCGGCGAATAGGGATTAATATAAATCAAACCAACAAAAAGGATCACACCGAAAATACCCAACCACACTAGTAAGGTTAGCACATTCCAAAAAAGGTCTGGATCCCGCGGTGATCGTTCAGGCAACACAGTCGTTCCCCAATCTCTTGAAACTATGGCACCCAGATTTCAATCTCTGCCGTCTGACGCCGTTCGTCTAACCATTGCTGCAAGGTCTGATGTTGAAGGACGCGTCGAGCATCAACGCTCAACGGGCGTTGAGGATCTCGGGCAATAAGTTTAAGAATGTGAAATCCCAGGTCAGTCTGAATCACAGGGGTATATTGTCCCGGTTCAAGGGCGAAGACTGCCGCTTCCAATTCGGGTCGGGTCATATAACCGCGTGGGAACCACCCCAGATCCCCTCCAGTCACCGGATCGATTTGGAAGGCCAGAGTATCAAAATCGCCACCAGCCTGCAACTGACGATAATAAGCCTCCGCAGTAGATTGATCGCGGGTCAGGATCTGACGCACGTGAACTTGTTCGGTGGTCTGAGGCACAGCCTCTATGATCTGATCTCGTTGCCATGCCGCCGCCAGGGCACGCGCCAAGGCCTGACGATAATCCACCTCCGAATACCCATGAGCGGTCAACCATTTCTGCCAGGCCACCTCGCCCCCCAACGTAGTTTTCAGAGCCGAGATTTTAGCCTCGAGAACGGCCTCATCATCCCGGTAACCACTTGCATACGCCGCCTGTGCCAAGAGTAATTCATTTACAAACTCGTTGACCAATTTTTCGCGTTCGATCGAAGCATCGAACACCTGGCCTAACGCCTCAGCAGCCGCTCGTAAACGCTGGCGTTCAGCATCAAACTCGCGGAGGGTTATCCCCACCCCGTTGACCCGCAACGCCAGGGGTTCAGGCGTCACCGTTGGGGTTGGAACAGAAGTAAAGGTGGCCTCTGGACGTGACAACTCAACTGGCGTGGCGCTACCCTGGTTGGGGCTGTTTCGGCAACTGCTTAGGCCCAGTAATCCGAGCACAATCAATAGAGAACCCAATCTGCGCAACATCGTCCTGATTATACCCGCAAACGGTGAAATAAAATGGCCGTGGCAGCGAATGCGCCACGGCCATCGTTCCACTCCAAACGGTTTAGTATTCGGGCATCGGCGGTGTTGAGGGCTTTTCTTTCTCCGGCACATCCGTGATCAACGCTTCGGTCGTCAGGATCATGCCCGCGATGGAAGCCGCATTCTCCAACGCGCCACGGGTGACTTTGGCCGGGTCAATGACACCGCCCTTGACCATATCAATGTACTCCTCGCGCAGCACATCGTAACCGATATTCTTGTTGTTCTGCGCTTTCTGGGCCTGGCGGACGCCCTCCAGGATCACCGAGCCATCCTTGCCCGCGTTTTCCACGATCTTGCGCAGCGGCATCTCCAATGCCTTGCGGACGATGTTGACGCCCATCTGTTCATCTTCGTATTCCATCTTAACGTTGTCAAGCGCAGGGATGGCATTGATCAGGGCAACACCGCCACCCGGCACGATGCCTTCCTCAACCGCGGCACGGGTTGCCGAGAGGGCATCCTCAACGCGGTGCTTCTTCTCTTTCAACTCGGTTTCGGTCGCGGCACCCACGCGGATGATCGCTACACCACCGGCGAGTTTCGCCAAGCGTTCTTGCAGTTTCTCACGATCATAGTCGCTGGTGGTCTTCTCGATCTCAACACGGATCTGCTCAATGCGGGCTTTAATCATCTTCTCATCGCCCTTGCCGCCCACAATGGTGGTATTGTCTTTATCCGCCACCACCTTCTCGGCGCGGCCCAAATCGGCGATGGTCGCGGTCTCTAACTTGCGGCCAGTTTCTTCCGAAATCACGGTCGCACCGGTGAGGATGGCAATGTCCTGCAACATGGCCTTGCGGCGATCACCAAAACCAGGCGCCTTGACAGCCAGCACGTTGAGCATACCGCGGAGCTTGTTGAGCACCAGGGTCGCCAGTGCCTCGCCGTCCACGTCCTCGGCGATGATGACTAGATCGCGTTTGCCGATTTGAACCAGTTTCTCCAGGATTGGAACAATATCTGCCGCGGCAGAGATCTTCTTATCATGGATGAGGATGTAGGGTTCATTCACCACCGCTTCCATGTGCTCCGGATCGGTGATGAAATAGGGTGAGATGTAGCCGCGGTCAAACTGCATACCTTCAACATATTCGGTTTCGAACTCCAAGCCCTTGGACTCCTCGACCGTGATGACACCATCCTTGCCAACTTTGTCCATGACCTCAGCGATCAGTTCGCCAATGGTGCGATCCTGGGCTGAAATAGTCGCTACGTTGGCAATATCCTCTTTCGAGTTAATCGCAATGGCCTGTTTCTTAATTTCCTCCGAGACGGCTTTCGTAGCAGCCTCAATCCCACGCTTGAGTAGCATCGGATTGACACCCGCGGCGAGAGCCTTTAGACCTTCGGTAACGATTGAGTGAGCCAGTAATGTGGAGGTCGTCGTACCATCACCCGCAATATCGTTGGTCTTGGTTGCCGCTTCCTTGAGCAGTTGTACACCCATATTCTCAAAGGGATCTTCCAGTTCCAGTTCCTTCGCAACGGTTACGCCGTCATGGGTGATGGTGGGTGCACCGAATTTGCGATCTAAAGCTACGTTACGCCCTTTCGGACCCAGCGTAGTTACTACTGCGTTCGCTAGAATATCAATACCTGCTTTCAGACGACGCCGTGCATCATCCGAGAAAACCAGTTGCTTTGCTCCCATAGCACGCTCCTTTCATGTAAGATTATTTGGTTTCGATAATGGCCAGAATATCGCTTTCGCGCAGGATGAGGAGTTTCTTGCCCTCAACCTTCACTTCGGTGCCCGCATATTTGGCAAACAGCACCGTATCCCCAACATTGACATCCAACGGAATGCGCTTGCCCGATTCATCCCGATCACCCGGGCCAACGGAAAGTACTTTGCCTTTCTGCGGTTTCTCTTTTGCCGTTTCGGGCAGTACAATACCTCCAGCAGTTACTTCTTCTTCTTCGATCGGTTCAACAACGACACGGCTACCAAGCGGCTTGAGATTGACACTCATAGATACCTCCCGTTCGAGAATTGGGTTGATTGATCCGACATTTTAGCACTCATGGCTCGAGAGTGCTAAACCGCCCTGTATCATACTCATCTTCAGAGCAGAAGTCAAGAGGTTTTAAGCGATTCTTATAAAACTCTGATACTCAATGGCGCCCTCTAAGGACGGGTGTAACCAAATGACCCACAAATGCGTTCACTCGGCTCAACAATGCCCATGACCACCGCGTCCTGCGCATAAGCCTGCCGCACCTCGGCCAACACTTGCATGGCCTCTGCACAGTAATTATTCGAAGGGCGATGCATTCCCGCCAGCGCTGCCCCATAAGTGTAGTAGTACACCACGGTGCTATCGCTAAGTGGCAACCTCTGAATTGCCACAGGACGGTCAGTCTCAGGGTTACAGCGCCGCACCTCACACGATTCTTCCGCCGAGCATCCGCGCACCGCGCACTTCAGCGCTGGAATCGCGCTTTCGTAATTACGTGACTTGAAATAGACCATCCCCAACTGGCCATATACATCCGGATTGTCCGGGATCATCTCCAACGCCGCCCGCACATTCAGCGCCGCTGCAAAGAATTCCCCTTTTTGAGAATAGGTTTTCGCGATTGAGAGATAAGGAATAGGATCCTTAACTCCAAGGCGCTGGTTAATTTCCACGGCTTTCGCAAAGTATTCAAGCGCCTCGTCGTAGCGTTTCAGCTGACGCAAATTTGCCCCAATGGCGATATATAACGGAGTAAAGTTAGGGGTTATCTTTATGGCTTGGAGATACTCCTGGATTGCCCCTTCGTAATTGCTCAAAGATTCCTGTACGTATCCACTCACCCGATGCACATCCATGAGAGATGGATCACGTTGCAACGCAATCTGGATGTACTCTTCAGCCTGCCCCCACTTTTGCTGATCCACCAACACCTCAGCGTAATAGGCTAACGCCAGCGCATTTTGGCTATCCAATTGCAGCGCGCGTAGAGCAGCCTGCTCGGCCTCCACTAGTAGACGCGGCGCTTCCTCACCTGCTAGCACCGGGTTGGCATTCCAGTCCAGCACAAACGCACGGATCGCATGAACCAAAGTATCATCCGGATTCAGTTCTGCCGCCTTGTTGATGTTTTGTAAGGCTTCTTGAAGTCGCGTTTTGCGTTCGGCGTCAGTAGTTAACAGGCTGGATGAATAGGTTTGGATGCGGGCCAGTTCAGCATACAAACGCGCATTTTGAGGATCAATTTGGGCCGCCTTTTGATAGGCTTCAATAGCCGCACCTAAGTTACCGGCTAAAAACTGCGTTTCGGCCTCCAAAGCGTAAGAATTAGCCGCACGCGTGGGAGTGGGTGTAGGCATAAATAAGGGCTGAATCGCACGTGCATCATAAGCACGCAAGAGCAACATTCCTCCTAGTATCAGGAAAGCCAAAACCACTACCCGGTAGGGGTTATCTTGGAGACGCCGCCGTCGAAATAGCGGCTTTTTTTCTTCTATTTTGAGCACCATAATTCTTATTTCACCTTCACCGGGTGGCAGAGGGCGTAGGTGCAGCCGCTCCACTCACCTGACCGCCACAAATATTAATTATTTCTTGCGCGTTGCTCACAGCAACATCTTCGTTGCTCACACCTTGTAGTAAGGCACGAGCAATCTGCACGGCTTCCTCACATTCACCCGTACGGGCTAAAGCCAACCCGTAGGTGTAATAATATTCCGAAATAGGATAATAATCCAAAGCCAGCCCCTGAACAGCCTCTCCATCCTCGCTGGTGCCCCCGCGCACGGCAATGCGTAAATATTGAATTGCACGCACGTAATCCCGGGTGCGGTAGTAGATCACCCCCAGGTTGCCATAGAGATAGGGATCGGTAGGGGCATGGCTCAGCGCCTGTTCGGCATACTGTAGTGCTCGCGTGAGTTCACCAGTTGCCAAATAGGTTTTCGAAAGGTACATATAAGGCAAGGGGTCAGTAGGCATCAACGGAATAGCATTTCCAAAGGCTTGAATGGCTTTGGGATAATCGGGTATAGCGCGATAGTTTCGCCCCAGCGCAAGATACAAATCTGCAATGTACTTGTTTTGGGCAATCGCTGCCTCAAATTCACGCGCCGCATCGGCATAATTGGCAGTCAACTCCAGCACCAATCCTCGTGCCCGATGCGTTTCGAGTAAATCTGGCCCCAAACTTTGTGCCTTGCGCGAAAGGTCTATGGCGCGGTTCAAGGTCACTAAATCTCCCTCACCGCTTTGCACCTTTAGCCCTAACACCTCTGCCAAGTAAGCGTAGGGAACAGGGTTATTCGGATCAAGTTCAATCGCCTGATTGAGTGCTGCCTCGGCTTGAAGATAATCACCCATTAGCCCCAAAGCATAACCGCGCAAAGCCAACGCCTGAGCATTATTGGGATTCTGCAATAAGGCATTTCCTGCTGTTTCGAGGGCTTGCTGGTAGTTTTTCGTGTAAATATACAGGCGGGCTAGCGCCAAATAGTAGGCGGGATTACGCGGGTCTACGAAAAGCGCTTCACGATAGAGTTGAATTGCAGGCAAAAACTTGCCCTGGTTAACCAGTTGTTCAGCCTCTTGGGCATAGGATTCAGGAGCACGGGTCGGGGTTGGAGTGGGTACGAAAAGCGGTGGAGTTTGGGGAACCACAAACTGATTAAAGTACAGCGCTGCGCCCACCAAAATCATCAAAACCACGACTCGCACCGGATTAGAACGACGTCGCCGCCGATTTAGATTAAAACGACTTCCTCGCAAATACATGTTTTCATCTTACCTTGCCCTAAAATTAACGTCAAGGATTGAACAGTGAACGGGCAATAAGCATTGATCTTCAACTCACGCCTAGGCTTGCCCATTCTATGGGGCTAGATATAAAATCAGGTTATGCGGTTTGATGTTTTCACCCTCTTTCCTACTCTCATTCAACCTTATCTCGAGGAAAGTATTCTCAAACGGGCCATTCAACGTGGCTTAATCGAAGTTCATATCCACAACATCCGTGATTACACCACGGATAAGCACCGCACTGCCGATGATACCCCCTTTGGGGGCGGGGGTGGTATGGTGATGAAGCCCGAGCCCATTTTTCGCGCCGTAGAGACCGTTTTGGGGATTCCACCATCCTGCCCATTAATCTTGCTATCTCCTCAGGGGCGCACATACAACCAGGATATCGCGCGAGAATTAGCAAGTCTACCTCAAATTGCTCTCCTTTGTGGTCATTACGAAGGGATAGATGAGCGAGTTCGTGAGCACCTGGTGACGGATGAAATTTCAATCGGAGACTATGTGCTAACTGGTGGGGAGTTGCCTGCACTGGTCATTATTGATAGCGTCAGCCGTTTGATCCCCGGCGTGCTTGGTGACCCCAATGGCGCCATTGACGACTCATTTGCCAGTGGTTTGCTAGAATACCCTCAGTACACCCGCCCGGCCGAGTTCCGCGGCTGGCGAGTACCGGAAATCCTTCTCTCCGGAAACCATGCCGCAATTGCCCGCTGGCGGCGAGAGCAAGCCCTTTTGCGTACCTGGCAACGTCGCCCCGATTTACTTCAAAAAGCCTCTCTCAGTGACGCTGACCGCCAATTTCTTGAGCGGTTAGAGCAACAAGCAGGTTCGTCATTTCTCACATCTGACCAACCCGATTCCACATACCCCTCACCCGGAAAGGAAACCCAAAATCCATGAAACCGCGCTTCTCTTTCGGCAAAATCTTTTTGCTCGGCTTTGGTTTCTTCGGCGTCAGTGTCATTTGGAGCGTTTACAACGCTTACGTCCCCATCTTTCTACACAATCGTTTTCATATCCCTCCTGGTATTATCGGATTTTTTATGACGCTGGATAACCTAACCGCGCTTTTCATTCAGCCCCCGGTCGGCGCCTGGTCGGATCGCTTACGCACGCCGATTGGTCGGCGTTTGCCCTTCATCCTGGCCGGAGCCCCAATCTCAGCCTTAGCCTTCGGTTTAATCCCCTTACAAACTTTTCTCCCCTTCTTTATGGCTTGCACCATCACCCTTATCCTCAGCATGGCCTTTTGGCGAACTCCGGTGGTTGCCCTCATGCCAGATATCACCCCTTCCCGGTATCGCTCCCAGGCTAATGGGATCATCAATTTTATGGGTGGCGTAGGCGCAATTATCGCCTTTCTAGTCGGCGCAACCCTTTATGAGATGAATCCTAACTACCCCTTCTGGCTAGGGTCTGCACTGGTGATCCTGGCTACGCTCATGGTCTTTGCTTTCATTCGCGAACCCCAAGAGTATGAGGTCACCGACCAAACCCAACCCAGCCTGTGGCATGGCCTACGTCAAGTGATTGCAGCGGAAGAAAAGAGCGCCTTGCGCATCTTGTTGGCAATCTTCTTCTGGTTTGTGGCCTATAATGCCATCGAAGCTTTCTTCACCCTTTACGCCGTCAACCACTTGGGCATCTCAGAAGCGGATGGCGCGCGTCTCTTGGGACAACTCTCCCTCTTGTTTGTCCTTTTTGCCCTTCCGGCGGGTTTCTTGGGTAGTCGCTTAGGACGCCGCAATACGATTATCAGCGGGATTATCCTGTTAACCACAGTCATGTTGGTGCTTTTCTTCACCCCGGTTGCGGTGCTAAACACCTCTCTTTTCCGCTTACCTGTGGTCGGCAATGTACCCGTCGCCGGGTTGTCGCTTATGGTTGCGGGAATCGCTTGGGCGCTCATCAATATCAACTCGTTGCCCATGGTGGTGGACATGACCGACGACCTACATATTGGCACCTACACCGGTCTTTACTACTTGTTTTCCACCCTTGCCGCCATTGTCGGCCCCAACCTCAATGGCTGGATCATTCAATTAAGCGGCGAGAATTACGCCCTGATCATGATTGTGGCTCCTATCTTCATGCTGATGGCGTTGCTGATGATGCTGGGTGTGCGCCGCGGTGAAGCTAAAGCCCACCGCCCTCAACCGGTTCCAGCCGACTGACCTGCGGTGTATCCCATTGGGGAGGATCTGTTTTCATGCCCCTGACCCCACGTGAGCGGGTGCTAACCGTTTTAGCCCACGAGACACCGGATCGAGTACCGATTTTTATCGGAGCTGATCTCACCACCGGCATTTTATTCCAAGCCTATCTCAACCTCAAAACATATCTGGGATTAGCGCCCACCATCAATGCCTATCTTTACGATTGGCCCGAACTGGGTGCACCACGAATTGAAGAGGTGGTGCTCGAACGCCTACACAGCGATGTCAGAGGTATTCAAGATCGTTTCCCAGCCTCTACATATCAGCGCAATCGTGCCCGTCCCCCGGGCAGCCCCTACTGGGATGATTGGGGAGTAGGACAAACCGAAATTGCACCGGACTTTTACTACCCCAGCATTCATCCCCTCGCCCAAGCCCAGACCCCGGAAGATATCCTGTCTTATCCTTACTGGCCGGACATGGATGATCCTTCGCGTTACGCCCATCTCTCTGAAGAGGCTGCCCAACTTGCACAAGACAATTACTACGCCATTGTTGCCGCCCCCTGGCTCATTGCCCCTCTGGAACGCGCGTGCCAACTACAAGGAATGGAAACTTTTTTGGTCAATCTGATCGAACACCCGGATTTGGCCCAAGCCCTGCTTGAAAAGATCAAGTTGTTATGCTTGACTCATCTGGGACATTTCCTCGCGGCGTTGGGAAAAAACGTTGACATCCTTATCCTCGGTGACGATCTCGGTGCTCAAAATGGCCCTTTGATCTCCCCACGCCTATATCGCCGCATCCTTAAGCCCATTCACGCCGAGATCATTGCCTTTGCCAAAGCTCATAGCCCGGCAAAGATTTTCTTTCATTCCGACGGCGACGTCAGTGCCTTCTTGGATGATTTCGTTGAGATCGGCGTGGACATCCTCAATCCGATTCAAACCAGCGCAGGGCAAATGGGAAATCTGGGCGACCTTAAGCGCCGTTATGGAAAACATCTCACCTTCTGTGGTGGCATTGATACCCAAACCGTGCTTTCCACAGGGCGACCCGATGAGGTATGGCAGGAAGTGAAGCGCGTTATCGAGATTCTGGGGGAAGGTGGTGGTTATCTCCTCGCCGCTGTCCATTCCATCACCAACGAGGTGCCGCCACAGAATATTCTGGCTATGGTGAATGCTGCACTGGAATTTGGATGTTACCACCATTGACGATACCCTTTGATAAGACCTAATCCATGACATCAGTCACTTGCGACCTTTTATAATCAAGCATATACTAAAAACAGCCCTTGGGGAGGGAAAGAGCATTTACTTGTCTCCCCATAATACAAAATCCCATAATTTGGTAAGGAGGAGAAATCCACATGCAAAAGAAGATATATCTCATTTTTTCCGCACTGATCGTGCTCGCGCTGGTCTTGGCAGCCTGCCAACCTGCCGCCACCCCCACTCCCGCAGCGAAGAAGGTGAAAGTCTGCCAGGTCACCGATGTGGGTGGAATTGACGATAAATCCTTCAACGCAACCGCATGGAAGGGTGTTGAAGACGCCGTTGCTAAACTGGGCGTTGAGGGCAAATACCTCGAATCCCAGCAACAAACCGACTACGAGAAAAATATCAATGCGTTCCTTGAAGAGAAGTGCGATCTCATTATCACGGTAGGTTTCTTGCTCGGCGATGCCACGAAAGCCGCCGCAGAAAAGAACCCGGATCAGAAATTCGCCATCGTAGACTTCTCTTACGATCCCCCGCTGAACAATGTCCTGGGCTTGACCTTCGCCACCGACCAGGCAGCCTTCCTTGCTGGCTATGCCGCCGCGGGCGTGACCAAGACTGGCAAGGTGGGAACCTTTGGCGGCATCCAGATCCCACCGGTTACCGTTTTCATGGATGGCTTCGCGCTGGGCGTACGCTACTACAACGAGAAGCACGGCACCAAGGTGGAAGTACTGGGTTGGGACCCCGAGAAACAAACTGGTCTTTTCACCGGCAACTTTGAAAGCACTGATGATGGTCGCCAAATGGGCTTGACCCTGATGGATGAAGGCGCCGACATCATCCTGCCCGTTGCCGGCCCGGTTGGTCTTGGTACGGCTGCCGCTGTTCAGGAACGAGGTAACGCCTGGATCATCGGCGTGGACACCGACTGGACGGTAAGTGCTTCCCAATACACCCCCATTATCCTCACCTCGATCATGAAGCGCATGGACAACGCTGTGTTCGCCGCTGTTGAGCAGGTGTTGAATGGTACCTTCAAGGGTGGGGTCTATGTCGGCACGCTAGAGAACGAAGGCGTTGGAATTGCTAACTTCCCTGCAGGTGTGGTTTCCGACCAATTGAAAGCCGAATTGGATCAGGTCAAGGCCGACATCATCGCCGGCAAAATCAAGACCACGCCGTAATCCAAGCAAGGCGCTTGCGAGAGGGGCTGAGGATCCTCAGCCCCTCTTCATTTCTCCTCAGAGCCAAAATGTTGTTATATCAAAATAGACAAGTTTCATGTATCTTCAGAAAAAAATCCTCTGACAATATGGTAAAATGGTAACAATCTTTCTGGCTTGGAGTTCCAATGACCCCGATTCTCGAATTGCGTGGGATCACCAAGCGTTTCCCCGGTGTTCTAGCCAACGATCATATTCATTTGACTCTTGAAAAAGGTCAAATTCACGCGCTGTTGGGGGAAAATGGCGCGGGCAAAACAACGTTGATGAACATCCTCTATGGTCTCTACCAACCAGATGAGGGTGAGATTTTCATCAAAGGACAAAAGGCAATCATCCATTCCCCTGCAGACGCCATTGCTCAAGGGATCGGCATGGTGCATCAGCACTTCATGTTGATCCCCGTATTCACCGTTACTGAAAATGTCATGTTGGGAGAAGAATCCACCCGCTTCGACGGTTTCTTGGATCGTGAAGCGGCTGCAGCTCGGGTGCGTGCTATATCCGAGCAATACGGGTTCGCCGTTGACCCGTACGCATACGTCAAAGATCTGCCTGTTGGTGTTCAACAGCGGGTTGAAATCATCAAATTGCTTTACCGCAAGGCGGACATTCTCATTTTAGACGAACCAACCGCAGTGCTCACCCCTCAAGAGGTTGATGAATTATTCGTCATTATGCGCTCGTTGGTTGACCAGGGTAAATCCATCATCTTCATTTCACATAAATTACGCGAGGTGCTGGAAATTGCCGACCTGATCACCGTGATACGCCGCGGGCGGGTGGTAGGCAGCGTGCGTCCCGAAGAAGCTGATCAATATCGCCTCGCCTCAATGATGGTTGGGCGTGACGTGAAACTAGAACTGGAGCGTCCACCCAGCGAACCCGGCGAACCCGTCCTTGAGGTAGAGAACCTTCTGGTCGCCGATGAACTCGGCCAATTAGCAGTAGATCACGTCTCTTTCAACGTTCGAGGCGGAGAAATTCTCGGCATTGCCGGGGTGCAAGGTAACGGACAAACCGAACTCATCGAAGCCATCACGGGGCATCGGCACATCCTGGAGGGAAAAGTGCGCCTCTTGGGACAGGATGTCACCAATGCCCCCCCACGGGTCATCACCGAACTTGGGACTGGATATATCCCCGAGGATCGGCAACGTGATGGTCTGGTGTTGCCTTTTCCGGTTATGGACAATCTTATTTTACGCACCTACTATAAGCCCCCCTTTGCGCGGGGTCGGCGCATGGAATGGGAAGCCGTGCGCCAGCATGCTGAAGCCCTGGTCAAACAATATGACATCCGCACGCCCAATGTGCTCACCTTGTGTAGTGCGCTTTCGGGGGGAAACCAGCAAAAGGTTATTGTTGCTCGTGAACTTTCGCGCCCTATCCGCCTATTGGTAGCTGCCCAACCTACCCGTGGCCTCGATGTGGGTTCCATTGAATACATTCACCAACAGATTTTACAAAAACGCAGCCAAGGGGTAGCAGTACTTCTTGCCTCCACGGAGTTGGATGAAATCCTTCAACTCTCAGATCGGGTAGCGGTCATGTACCGAGGGCAAATTGTGGCCATCGTCCCTGCCGCCGAAGCCAGTAAAGATTACATTGGTTTACTTATGGCCGGCGTGCCACCCGAGGAAGCCCGCCAGCGGATCGGGCGTAAACCGGTAGAAATTGGCTAATCCATTCAGGGAGGGAGTCCGTTGAATCCTGAGGAAACATCCCAGAAGCCGGATCTTGGAAAACTTATCCTCAACGAATTAAACCACACCCCGCCACAACCGCCCGAAAAACATAAACGCGGCATTCCTCAAAGCGTTCTTATTCCTTTGCTAGCGGTCGTAACTGGCCTAATTTTTGGAGCAATCTTTATCATCTTGACCAGCCAAGAAGTATACGTTGGATTCGGACAATCCTTCGGGTCTGGCTTGGCTGCAATGTGGGATGTGGTCGCCCGTTCCTATGCCGCTCTCTTTACAGGGGCCTTGGGGGATCCTGTGCGCATGATCAACGCACTCCAATCAGGCAATGCGTTGGAGATTCGCCGCGCCTTTAATCCCTTTCTGGAAAGCCTGGTCACTTCCACACCCTACATTTTCGCCGGCTTGGCAGTAGCACTGGGGTTCCGCGCTGGTGTCTTCAATATCGGCGCCGAAGGTCAGTTATTTATCGGGGCTATTACCTCGACCTATATCGGTTACAAACTGGTGGGATTACCTATGATCATTCATTTGCCCCTGGCGTTACTGGCCGGTGCTCTGGGAGGCGCCCTGTGGGGATTCATTCCCGGGTGGTTAAAGGCCAAAACCGGGGGACATGAAGTCATCAACACCATCATGATGAACTATATTGCCTTTCGTCTAAGCGAATGGTTACTGACCGGCCCCATGAAACGTCCGGGTTCTTACAATCCCGTCAGCCCTGAAATCCAACCTTCAGCTTGGTTGCCACGCTTCTTTGACGACCCCATCCGTTTTCACCTGGGATTTTTCCTGGCGCTGGGCCTCGCCTATGTTATCTACTGGTTCCTCTTCAAAACCACATGGGGGTTTGAATTACGCACGGTAGGGAGCAACCCCTTTGGCGCCAAATATGCTGGCATGGACGTCACCAGGAATACTATTTTAGCCATGACCCTTTCAGGTGCGCTGGCCGGTCTGGCTGGTGCTAATGAGGTTTTGGGCGTCAACCATTTTTTGGCCATGGCCTTCTCTTCTGGTTATGGCTTTGACAGCATTGCCCTGGCGCTCCTGGGCAATAATCATCCGGTCGGTGTTGTTCTAGCCTCGTTGCTCTTTGGTACACTGCGCAACGGTGCCACTCGCATGCAACTTTCCGCCGACATTCCCATTGATATTATCTCGGTCTTACAAGCGGTTATCTTGGCATTTATCGCGGCACCGGCAATTATTCGCTCACTTTACCGCCTGCGCAAACCGGCCGAAGGCGAAGGTTTAATCACCATCAAGGGGTGGGGAGGTTAAGCCATGGCAACCACAAGCAGCGCTTTTCATCGCAAAATCGAGATTGTATCCCCCGCCCGCCAGCGGGTGATGGGCGTGTTATTCATTCTGCTCGGCCTGGCATTGGTCTTCTTCTTCACCCCAGGTTTGACGCAGGAGCAGACCACGACCTTTGGTTTATCGCTGGCCACCTCTCAGGTGCAACTTCCACCTTGGCAGGTGCATACCCTTTCCACCCTCTATGGGTTAGCCGTGGTCAGCGCTATCTTGGGGGGGATTCAACTTGCCCGTGGATTCGGGCGTTATACTAACTGGATGTTAGGTCTGGTCGCTGGGCTTTTTGTCTTTGGTTTTTTGGTTTGGGCTGCTGCCGGCAAATCTCTTAATCTAGTTGGCATGCTCAACACCACTCTCAGCCGTTCCGTCCCTATCACCTTAGGTGCTCTCTCTGGAATTCTGTGTGAGCGCGCCGGTGTGGTCAACATTGCCATCGAAGGTATGATGCTGACCGGTGCCATGGTAAGTGCTTTGGTGGGAAGCCTCACCCAAAATGCCTGGATAGGATTATTGGCTGCTATTATCGCCGGTGCATTGCTCGCCCTCGTCCATGCCGTGCTCTCCATCAAGTACAAGACCAATCAAATCGTGTCCGGGACAGTAATTAACATCTTCGCGACCGGGGTAACATCTTATATATCTGCTAAGTTCCTCCAAGTTAATCAGGCCTTGAACAATCCACCTACGTTTGGCGGCACCCCCATTCCTCTACTTAGCGAAATTCCCATCCTGGGGCCGGTGCTTTTCAGCAACAGCATTTTCGTCTACGTCATGTTCATCCTGCTGGTTATTTTAAACATTGCCCTCTTCCAAACGCGATGGGGACTGCGTCTGCGCGCCGTGGGAGAACATCCCAAAGCCGCCGACACCCTGGGTATTGATGTCTTCAAGACACGCTACATGGCGGTGGTACTAGGGGGAATGGTGGCCGGTTTTGCTGGGGGGTACTTCACCTTGGGTTCTGCCGGTCGCTTCGATGAAGTTATGACTGCCGGACGTGGTTTCATTGGCTTGGCTGCAATGATCTTCGGGAATTGGAATCCATTCGGCGCCTTTGGGGCCGGGTTGCTCTTTGGGTTTGCAGATGCGTTGGCTTCACGCTTAGCCATTCTGGGGATTGCGATTCCTTCCCAATTCCTGCTCATGGCCCCCTACATTGCCACGATGATCGTCCTGGCAGGCGTGATCGGGCGTGCCCGCCCACCTGCAGCCGATGGCATTCCTTATGAGAAAGAATAGCGGCCTATTTTGCTAAAACACCGCATATAGCGGTTACAGTAAAAAAATACTTTTGCAGTCAAGCACAATATCAAAATAATTAGCGCTTACGGAGCTGTTGTCGTTCCGTCCCACCGTAGATCCGGTTCTGTTTTGGTGAATCGGATCTAATAATTGCTTCCTTTTGTGATTAGCCTCTAGTTATCTTTCGAGTAACCGTCCACCTTTTTCAAACCCAATACCTGCTCGCAGGTGTCCCCTTCCCATAAACGTTACATGACCCTGCTCCCCAACCGACTACGACAATTTCATCCAAGGCAACCCACAGGTTCTGAGGCATTACCCCCTAACCGAGACATTGACCAAACAGAAGCAACGCTTAGGAATGATCTTTGATCAAAAAGGTGTTACCAGATACACTTACTGCTTCCAAACAAGCATAAGCACCTTATTCAGAATATAAAGCGCTCCCAAAGCGAAAGCCAAGTTCACCTTATCCACGCCGAATAAGGCCACCATTGCTAGCGATAGTCTCCCTAATAAGTGTTTTTAGCACTTGGTAAAGGAACGGTAAACAATAGTTCTTTAACACTCCA
>NZ_JBWGPQ010000005.1:0-102706 GCF_056331585.1 Thermanaerothrix sp. | reverse complement strand
TTGATCAGGTGGGGTAATCTTAATTCGCTAAGCATAGGGCCTTTCAGGTTATCCGTCTTCCCCCTTTTGGCTAGTCCTCGCTCCTGCCTTTTTTCATATTGAGAATTGCTGGAACAACGCGGCCGGCTTGCAATCCATAGTTCATCATGTTATAATCCAATTACCTTATGGAGCGAGCATATCACTTAGGGGGCCGCTCAGAATTTCTTCATTTATGCGTATGAAACCTCAGAATTAGCGGCTAAAGAGCATGAATGCTCCTCTATAGGCATGGTATAATTCCAACCCCATTCTAAACCCAAACCAATACGGATAAACCCATATGAAGTTCCTTGAGCTTGAAAAAGCCACCCTGGCGGATCTGCGCCAGATCGCCAGAGAAATGAATATCCCCAATGCCTCGCGCATGAAAAAAGAAAACCTCATCCTGGCCATCCGCCAGGTAGAAGCCGAACGCGAAGGGCTAGAAGTGCGTGGGGGAATCCTTGAAATCCTGCCCGAGGGAATTGGCTTCTTGCGTAAAAACTATCAAATTGGCCCGGACGATGTCTATGTCTCGCAGGCTCAGTTACGGCGTTACGACCTACGTATGGGCGATCTGGTTATCGGCGTCGTGCGTCCTCCCCGCGAAGCCGAACGTCACTATGGGCTAGTAAGAGTCGAAACGATCAACGGTCTTTCACCCGAGGAAGCGCGTGATCGCCCTGTGTTTGAACGCCTCACCCCAATCTTCCCCAACAAGCGCTTCGACCTGGAAACTGATCCCACCATCCTTTCAACCCGCCTGATCAATTTGATTGCCCCTATCGGGCGGGGACAGCGCGGACTCATCGTCTCTCCGCCTAAAGCGGGCAAGACAACGATCTTGAAACAGATCGCAAATGCTATCTCCACAAAATACCCTGAGGTTCACCTTATCATTGCCCTGATCGGTGAGCGTCCGGAAGAAGTGACCGACATGGACCGCTCGGTTGAAGCTGAGGTCGTTGCCTCAACCTTTGATGAGCCGGTAACCTCACACGTGCGAACCGCGGAAATCACACTCGAACGTGCCAAGCGCCTGGTAGAGATTGGGCGTGATGTGGTCATTTTGCTTGACTCACTCACCCGCTTGGCTCGTGCTTATAATCTCGTGGTGACCCCATCTGGACGTACACTATCGGGTGGTATGGATCCCTCAGCGCTTTACCCACCCAAACGTTTCTTCGGTGCCGCGCGCAACGTCGAAGAAGGTGGATCACTCACCATTATCGCCACGGCGCTGGTGGATACCGGATCACGGTTAGATGATGTGGTGTACGAGGAATTCAAGGGCACCGGTAACATGGAATTACACCTCTCACGCCGTTTGCAGGAGCGCCGCATCTTCCCCGCCATTGATATCGAGCGTTCCTCAACCCGCCGCGAGGAATTACTTCTTGGCCCTGACATCTTACAGCGCGTCTGGTTAATGCGGCGCATGTATTTGCAAATGATCAGCCCACCACCACAAGGCGCAGGCATGGATCCGGCTGTTGCTACTGAAGCCATTTTGCAACGTATGCTTCGCACTAAAAATAATATGGAGTTTCTGGAAACCTTAACGGAGGAATTGTGACCCAAGTCACCCCGACCCGCGCACCGCGGATTCCGGAGACTTCGGGGGACACTTCATTACCTTGGCTGGCACGGTTACTTTGGCTGGTTGCCGCCGCGATGCTGGCGTTGGCAGTGTTTCTCATTGTCCAACATGTGACCGCGGCATCTTCCTCTGCCCCGAGCGACTCTTTACATACGCCACCAGAACTACCAGCCAACAGCGGCGCTGCCACGCTCCCACCGCTTCCGGAATCACAAGGTCAAGATTTCATAACCCGCACGGCAAACCCCCACACGATTGTGGCTTCCCAACCCCGGGAAGGTGCCATTACTTATGAGGTTCAGAAGGGAGATTCCATTTTTGGAATTGCCAAGAAGTTCAACCTCAAGCCCGAGAGCGTCTTATGGGCGAATTACGACGTCTTGAATGATGATCCACACATGATTGAGGTTGGGCTTAAATTGATCATCCCCCCCACCGATGGGGTTTACTACAAATGGAAAGAAGGTGATACTCTCGAATCGGTTGCCGCTTCTTTCCAGGCCAAACCCGAAGACATCTTACTCTGGCCAGGGAATAAACTGGATATTACCAATCCGGTTATCGAGCCGGGCCAATACGTGATGGTTCCGGGTGGGCGTCGCGAATTCCGCACTTGGGTCGTACCCAGCATTCCGCGCGGTCCCGCGGGGGTTAATAAGAGCATCCTTGGTCCCGGTGCCTGCGATACCAGCCAAGGCGGCGCTTATGGAAGCGGCACCTTCATCTGGCCCACGCCACAACACGTCCTTTCGGGCAATGATTACTGGGATGGCCATATGGCCATTGATATTGCTGCCGGCATGGGCGATCCGATATATGCCGCTGATAGTGGCGTGGTGGTCTATGCTGGTTGGATCAGCGGCGGCTACGGGAATATGGTGATGATTGATCACGGTAACGGCTATCAAACGCTATATGCCCATCTTAGCGCCATCCGGGTAAGTTGCGGTGCAAGCGTGCGCCAGGGACAGGTCATCGGCCTGGCTGGAAGCACAGGACGATCCACTGGCCCTCACCTTCACTTTGAGGTGCGCTATATGGGTGGGTTTGTCAACCCCTGGTATGTGCTACCTTAGTTAGTATTCCGCTCGCATTCTAGAGCAGGCTAGGCGGGTCCACTTCGACCCGCCAGTCTTTTAATTCGGAAAGGTGCGGACGCAATAGAAGGGTTGGATCTTCGCCGCGCAGAACAATCTGCCAACGATACCGGCCTTCTAATCGAGTGTAAAAACAGGGCGTCGGCCCAATCACCTCGCAGCGAGGTTGGTCACTTTCATTCATCCAACGCCGGATATGCTCCGCCATTCTCTCACTTTCCTGTTCAACCGTACGCCGATCTTTATGCCGGAATTCCAAGCGTACCAGACGGGCAAAAGGTGGATAGCCTATGGTGCGCCTTAACTCCAGTTCATGATGGAAAAAGCCTTCATAATCGTGATGAGCGGCAAAGCGAATGGCATAATGCTCGGGCTGAAACGTTTGCAAGATCACGCGCCCCCCCCATGGCCCACGCCCTGCCCGTCCGGACACCTGCGTGAGCAGTTGAAAGGCCCGTTCCGCAGCCCGAAAATCCGGCAGGGTTAATCCTACATCAGCAAGGACGATGCCAACCAATGTAACCAGCGGTAGATCCAATCCTTTGGCCAGCATCTGTGTCCCAATCAAAACATCGGCCTGATGATGAGCAAAATGGGTCAAGATCAAATCTACTGCGCCCTTGACCCGGCTGGTCGAAGAATCCAATCGCAGAATGCGGATTCCCGGAAAAGTGCGCCCCAGTTCCTGCTCCACGCGCTCTGTCCCCAAACCATAATGGCGAAATTCATGCCCTCCACATTGAGGGCAGGTCTTCGGCACCAGCCGCCGATAGTTGCACCGATGACAAATCAATTCAGCCGGATCTAGATGGTAAGTTAAGGGGATATCGCACCGCGGGCACTTAAGCACATAACCGCACTCACGACAAAACACATAAGTAGACGCTCCTAAGCGGTTCAGGTAAAGAATTGCCTGTTGCCCCGCCTGAATGACCTGCTCCAGATTCTCTAACAATGCCCGACTGAAAATGGAACGATTACCGGCCTTAAGTTCCAGCCGCATATCCACAATTTTGACTTGGGGGAGAGGAGCCGGCATAACCGTCACACTTGGGCTTTCTTGCCCTGTTGGAGCCAGAACAGTCTGCACCCGTTCGGGTAACCTTAAAACTGGCCAACCCTCTTTCTGAGCCCGATAATACTGCACAATATCGGGGGTTGCAGATCCAAGTACTAACACACTACCGGTCAGGCGCGCGTATTCTATGGCGGCCTGTACCGCATGGTAATAAGGGGGAGTTTCACTTTGGTAATATGAGGGCTCATGGGCTTCATCTAAAATAATCAGCCCCAAGCGCTCCATGGGCGTAAAAAGCGCACTCCGTGGGCCGACTACAACACCCAAACGCCCATCCCGCGCCCGGCGCCAGGTGTCATAACGCTCCCCCGCAGAAAGGCGCGAATGGATCAGACCCACCTGACCTGGAAAGCGCGCTAGGAAGCGCCGCACCAGTTGAGGCGTGAGCGCAATTTCCGGCACCAGGACAAGCGCCTGCTTTCCTTGTACCAGGGCTTCCGCAACACTTTGGAGGTAAATCTCAGTTTTGCCCGATCCCGTCACTCCGAAGAGCAGAATCGGTTTTTTGGCGGCTTCCTCAGACAGATGCAGACATTCTAGAACGACCTCTAGAGCACGCTGCTGATCAGAGGTAAGGTTAAGCGGCGCCGTGGGTTCGTCTACTATAGCAATTCCTTCCAGCGGATCACGCCAAACCTCAGTTTCACTCAGCCGAATTAATCCCATCTCGGCTAAGTAATCCAAATCGGCGCGGTTTCCCCCACTCACGGCATACAACCAGGTCACATCTAGCGGCCAGGGTTCCTGGATCAGAAAACGCAACATTGTTTGACGACGTATAAGTGCCACAGAACCCGGTCGCCCAAGATAGGGCAACTGGGCTTGCGCCTCTTCCGGTGAGCAAGCCAACTGAGCAGTACGCACGACCTTGGGGCGAACCGAAGAGGGCGGCAAAACTGGCTCGGCACGCAGCAATCCGCGGCGGATCAGGCGGCGGGCGGCAGTGCGCCAGTCCCGATAAGGCAGTGCTGCATCAATCTGTCGCCCCCGTAAGGGACCACGCCGCACCAATAAGCGCATGAGCGCCCTTTCGGTTTCACCCACTTCGCCTATCTCGTCCGCACCAAGCCATGTGTAGAGCACATCGGCTTGCTGGGATAACCCTGGGGGCAACATAGCAAAAAGGATAGCGCCTAAGGGTGAGAGGGTGTTTTCGCTGAGGATACGCGCCAGTTCTATTTGAGAAGGGGTAACCACCGGACGGTCATCCAGCACAGACTCAATCATCCGCTGAGCATACTCGGATTGAGTACAAGTTTCTATGACAATCCCGTAAGCCCGCCGGTCGCTAAACGGGACCACCACTAATGTCCCTTTCTGCACCCGTCCCTGCAATGCCAAAGGAATTACGTAGTCAAATTCTCGCCCCACCCCGGGGAGATCTAATACAACCCGAGCATAACGATGCACTTCGTTGCCCAAAGTTCACCTGAAAATCTATGCGTTAGCGGCGGAGGATAGCAGCAGCACCATACCCTACCACCGAGGTGGTATCCCCCGTGGCATCAGCTGAGGTAGTGTAATCCAGGATTTCGACGTGGTTGGCGCCCAAAGCCTTTGCGGCAATCAGAACAGTTACCACCGCCGCCACACCACAGGCATAACCCGTACCGGTTTCCTCCGCCTGTAAGACCCCTTCGGGAGAGAAGCGCGCTATCTGGCGCAACATCTCACCATCCAAACGGCGCGCCACTTTTTCCGGATAAAAGTGGGATAAATCCGTGCTGGCCACTAATAAATAACCCTGCCCCTTAACCACTTCGGCTAATGTTTGCCCTAATACCTTTAATAAGGTGTCATTTTTACTCCGCAGCATAAGTGGAAGCAGACGAAAACGCCCCCGCAACGCCCGCTGTAGAAATGGAAGTTCAATTTCGAGCGAGTGTTCATCATCATTTGCAATCGAGGTTAAGCCCACCTGAAATTTTCGCCTCAATGCCTGATCCAGTTCTTCTAATAGATCATGAGCAACCTCAATTGTGCCCAATGGTGTCTCGTACATCTGGTGAGCTGTGGTCAGAACAGGAGCCGGATGAAAGCGGTGAAAAGGCGATACCACGACCACTAAATCCCGTTCTTGGTCTAAAACAGTTCGAAAAGCGTAACCCGCCGTACGCCCCGAGTAGCGATGTCCGGCATGGGGGGCAACTACTCCTACCACCTCTCCCACCAGAGGGGGTAGTTTAGCCTCGGCAAGGTAACGGTCCACCCGCTCAGCCAATTCGAGCGGATCACCGCTATACCATAAACCTGCGATGGGTGAAGGACGTACCTCTGGAACGACGGTCATTGAAAACCTCCGCTCTGGTGTTTTATTATAGTATAACCAGTCCCACAAGGGTTTCAACAGGCTTTTTTAAACCCGTGAGCGGAGTTCTTCTCCTTTGCTTACTATCGCCCAGGGGGGAAAATTGCCACCTGATCCCCCGCCACCAATCGCCATTGCTTGGGTTCGAGATAGGCTATATCCCGTCCATTTCGTAGCACCCGCCAACCAGAACGAGGTTGGTAAATCCTTTCCACACCCATCCAGGGGTTTCCACGAGCGTCTTCATGGTGATGGCTTTCCCACCGGCTTTCCAAAGCCTCTGAACGAACTTGAGGAAAATAATTGAAAAACTTGCGCAAGATATCCAAGACGGTCTGTCCGGAAAAGATCCTAATTGAGATCGCCTCTCGTCCAATAAGCATCCGCATACGCCCATAAACATTGACCCTAATCTCAATATCTCCCTCATCAAGCGCCAAAGCACTCTGATAGCCACGCAGCATCATCTGGAGGTGCAGAATAAACACCTTATTCCAACCCGCCAGTGCTCTCAACCTGACATTGGCGTCTAGTTGAGTTTGCTCCAAGACGCGACCAAACGCTGCCGTCATTAACCCAATTGCCCCGGCGACGTAGATGCTTGGGATGTGGATGTGTCGCTTGCCATGCCCGGCGTGCATTTGGCCTGCACGGAAGAGATAAGAGGCGAAATCATGACCAAAATCCAAACCCAGCGTACGCGCTAACCATACTGAGAAAAAGCGCCGCCGCTCGGCCAAATGCGCCGCATCCGCACCCCCACGCCACCCCAATAATGCCGCCGTTTCCGGAAAGGATTCTAAATAAGCATAGTTTTCCACCACTAGGGAGTGCCCTTTTTCCAGCAAGGGCTCAACTGTTTCAAGCATGGCTTGAATATCATCCTCCTCAAGATGGAGAAATGCCTTTAGGTGATCCCACATTTCTTGGGGTAAAGGATCTAAGCCACGAAGTTCCCATGCCGGGGCACTTAGATTCGTTACAGTCCATGCCAAAGGAGTAATCTGCCAATCCAACACTTTCTCCATAATATCTCTGCCTTTCTACAAGGGGAATTTCTTTCATTATAGGAACAAGAATGAATAATGAGTTTGCGATAACGCAACAAGAAATTTGCGCCAACGCAAAGCCGTTTTTTCTACATCAAGTTATAGTAGCCGCAATCTCCAATTTAGAATGTATCGCAATGACAAAACTTTACACTCTTTACAAAGATCTATCCACCATCGTCCCTAACCCACCTCCCAACAGCATATTGAGCCACTCCCTTCTTCAGCATCCCCGCCTAAAGGCCATTCTCTTCCTCTTCGCCACCGGACAAGAACTATCCGAACACACTACCTCCGTTCCAGCAGTCATCCATATCCTCGAAGGTGAGTGCGATTTGAAGGTCGGTGGAGATGAGTACCGGCTCCAAAGCGGTGCTTGGCTCTTTATGGAAGCCAAAACCCCCCACACCCTGGTGGCTCACACCAACGTGCGCATGCTTCTATTGATGCTCCCGGATCCTCTCGTTCATAAGGATGGAGAATGATCACTCGGTTCATCAGATGATGGGGTTTCCGCTTTAGTGGAAGATTGGGTATCTTCAACCCAGATCAAGGACTTCTTTTTAAGATAACGGCGGTAATGCCAATAACCCCATAACACCGCACTCACCAGAAAACTCCCGCCCAAAACAACCGCCCAGATTACCCCCTGAGGATCGGGTTGGAGAGGTTTCGTACTGGTGGTTGCACTCGGCGTAATTATCGGAGATTCGGCGGATGCCTCCGCAGTCTGTGGCGATGGCGGCGTGGTCATACCACCGCTTGGATAACCCTTTCCAGGTGTGATCGTCGTTTGAACTGGAGTTTTTGCCCCTGGATAGGCCGGCTCAGATGTCGAACCGGTACCAGTTGGAGATGACAAGGGATAACCTGCAGGGGTTAGCGTCTGACCTGAAAAACCCGGCGGTGTTGGGGTCACTGAAAAAGTTACCTGACTTGTCAGGGTAACAGTCATCCCACCAAAAGGGGTTCGCGATGGTGTACGCGTCGCGAAAGGTGTGCGAGTGGGCGTCGGGGTACGTGTACGAGTAGGTAAGAGTGGGCGGGTGGGCGAGCGTGTCCAGGTGGGAATGGGTGTAATTGTGCGAGTTACAGTACGAGTTGGGGTGATGCTAGCAGTGAATGTGATCGTAGGGGTAAAAGAGGCAGTTAGCGAAGGTGTTAGGGTTTCTGGGCGGGCTGGTAAACCTACCACAAAAGGCAAGTAGCTCAAATCAGAAAGCAAGTTGGGGCGCCCATCATTATCAATGTCCACCCGAATTTCCTTTTCGTTCGTCAAGCATACGGTCGTTTGACCATTACTTCCCGCTGCTGCCGAACCCGTTGGACGTTGCCCTGTTGTATCCCAGCCTTGGGTGATATTACCGGCCGGATGATACCACCACAGGGGATAAAGCGCCGGATTGCCGCTACCGCAGTACAAAGCAGATTCAACGCTAGAAACGCACCCCGGACTCAGATCATAGCGAAAGAATAGGTTTAACGTGCTGCTCGGAGATGATCCCTCAGCCAAAAAGATATCCCAATAACTACTACAAGGGATCAGGTCATCACTTGAGCCCCCGGTAAAGGGGACATTAAGCGTACTACCTGCTCCATGTTCAATGAGGTAAAGATCAAAATCAGTCCCCCCAACACGCTGGAAGGCAATACGCCTCTCAAAAGCGTAGGTTTTAGTCTCAGTAACTGTTACTCGGGTACCACTCACCCCGGCTTGCTCATTACGGCGTAAAATCGGTGCTCCAAGGGCTTTAATCGGGTCGAATTCACATTGGGACACGGCAGACGTAAGCGAACCGCCCCACCCCAGAAAATTATGGTTGACCTTGCCACGATTGTTGCATTCCACCTGAGCCCCAGCGCGATTTCCATAGAGATTATTCCCTACAGCCACTATCCTGCCGGAAGATGAGTCGGGTTCGCTCAAAATTGCATACCCTTGATTGCCCTGGATGTGGCTAAACTGAACCAGCACCTGCCCGCCGCCACTTAACACATGAAGCGCATCTTTACCATTGATCAGCGTGATATGTTCTACACGCACATCTCCTGTGGGTTCGATGATGACAAGATCACGACTGGGTGAGGAACAAGCGCCATCCTTGATTGTCAAATCGCGCAGAGTCACGCCACCTTTGAGATGAAGCATAGGCTGATCACAAATACTGCCCACATAGGTTAGTGCGGCGTTATTGATCCCTTGAAGAATCAGGGGCTTATCAACGACCACCGTTTGACCTTTGATGCTGTACTCCCCCAGTAGATTGACCACACTCCCGGGATCTACAGCATCCACGGCGTCTTTTAACCCGGTTCCAACGCCGTTGGTGAGGTCATCGTAACTATTGACATAACAAGGGCTGAATTGACCACAGGCTGTAGCATCATTGGCGACATAAACGTTGGTTGCCTTCGGAATGATCCACAGGTAAAGGAAAAGGTCCTGGAATCGCACCCATCCACTACTGGTCCTTTCTAACACTCGGACTCGCAGCGTGCCAGAGGATCCAGCATTTGCCCCAATGCGAAATGCAAAATCTAAGGCATCGCCAAATTGATCTACCCCCAGCGTTGCGCTGGCTCCGTTTTTCAATTCATACCCTGAAGGTGCCGGTTCGCAGGCAGAAAGGTCGCCCACTGCATAAGTTGCGCCGCTAATGATTCCTTCGGGCGAAAAAGTCACCTCGGAAACAGACCAGTTACCAGGAGTGTACACACACACCTGTACATTTGGGGACTGGTTCGGGTCATACACCCCAACCGAGAACGCGGCCCGCACGTTCAGACGCTGCCCAGCCGCACACCCTGTGGTTGGACAAGCCAAAGGACCCACCAAAGACAAGGTATTTGACTGTGCTGTCTGGGCTTGCGCTAAAGGGAGAGTCCCTAGTTCCCAACCAACAAGAATCCCTATCCCGATCAGAATCGTAATAAACCGCTCCAAACCGCGCATATGACCCCACTTAACTTAATACTCAACCAAAACCCTGCCCGTTTAGCGCCATTAATGCAGAACTTTGCTCAAGAATGCACGGGTACGTTCGTGACGCGGGTTGTTAAATAATATGTCCGGCGGGGCTTCTTCCACAATTTGCCCCTCGTCCATCAGAATCGCGCGATGAGCAGCGGCGCGGGCAAAGCCAATTTCGTGGGAGACCACGACCATGGTCATTCCCTCCCGCGCCAAACTAAGCATGACATCCAGCACCTCCTGAATCATCTCCGGGTCGAGAGCACTGGTTGGCTCGTCAAACAGCATGATTTTAGGATTCATAGCCAAAGCACGAGCAATCGCCACCCGCTGCTGCTGCCCGCCTGAAAGTTGAGCCGGGTAATTATGCGCCTTTTCGGGAATACCGACCTTGCGCAGCAGTTCCATGGCAATGGCTTCGGCTTCTTCTTTCTTCCGCTTGCGCACAATCCGCTGAGCCAGGCAAATATTTTCCAGCACGCTGAGATGAGGGAAGAGGTTGAACTGCTGAAAAACCATCCCTACCTCAGTGCGTACAGCATTGATGTTTTCAGCACTGTCCAGTGGGATTCCATCCACAATGATCTTTCCCTCATCGAATTCCTCCAAACGATTGATGCACCGCAGTAAGGTAGACTTACCCGAACCCGAGGGTCCGATGATGACCACAACCTCCCCTTTGTATACATCTAAATTTACTCCACGCAGGGCGTGCACGTGCCCAAACCATTTGTGCACATTTTCAATATGAATAATCGGCTCTCGTTCCATATCCTATTTCTCCAACCGCGTCTTATATTCAATCCAGGCCACCACTCGCGTTGCCAGCAGGGTCATCACCAAGTATAACAAACTCACCATTAACCAGGTCTGCAAGGGGATAAAACTGGCCGCCATAAATTCACGTCCACGCCGAGTCAGTTCTGGCACGGCCACCACGCTGGTCAGGGATGAATCCTTAAGCAACGTAATGAATTCATTCCCTACTGGCGGCAGGATTACCCGCACCGCCTGAGGCAGGATCACGTAACGCATCGCCTGAAAATAGGACATGCCTAGGCTGCGCGCAGCTTCCATCTGCCCCCGGGGGATGCTTTGAATACCCGCGCGGTATACCTCGCTCATATAGGCGGCGTAACAAATGGTCAACCCCAAAATGGCCATGGCCACAGGATTAGGACGATATTCTATTAACGCTTGCCAGCCCAACGAGCGTCCGATATCCTGGACCAACGATGGGAATGCAAAATACCAGAAAATTAATTGCACCAAAACCGGGATACCGCGAATGACTTCAACATAAACGGTGGCGATACCGCGCAATAAAGTTAATTTTGAGAGGCGAATCAAGCCAACAACTAACCCCAGCATCAACACCAAGGCAAATGAAACCAGTGTGACATAAATGGTGACCTGGATCCCGTCCCGAACAAACAATAGAATGCGCTGGAAAGGATCGGGCTGCAACAAGACCAACGCCACAACGATAAGAACAATTGCCAGAACCAATAGCCACCAGGGGTCGCGAAACTTTTTTGCTGCTTGCGGTTGGATCGGGCCACGCATGGTGAGATTCATGGGAAAAACCTCAGATCAAATAGAATAAATGACAAACAGGGCCGGTGCCTAACGCATCGGCCCTGTTAAGGTCTTTTTATCATCACTGAGCGGCTGAGGCAAGCCACTTTTGCTCGAGTTGCTGAATGAATCCCTCATCCTTAAGCGCTTTAAGTGCGGTGTTGATTTTATCCACCAGGTCAGCGCGATTCTTACAGATAGCAATGCCATAGGACTCCTCGGTAAAGACCTCCCCTACGGTCTCCAGTTTCTCCGGGTTTTTACCGATAAAACCAAGTGCAGTTGGATAATCGGCTATCACAGCATCGATCTGACCGTTGGCAAGATCCAAGAAGGCTAAATCATACGTATCATAGGGTTTGAAGTTTACATTGGGGATTTTCTGGGCTTCAATAGCGCCGGTCGTTCCAAGTTGTGCGCCTACCGTCATGCCACTCAGATCATCCTTGCTCTTGATGCGCGTTTCACCTTTGCGCACGACAACAATCTGTCCCGCGTTGATATAGGGATCCGAGAATAACATAGACTGCTTGCGTTCATCGGTAATAGTGATCGCCGCAATGGCTGCATCATATTGGCACTCAGACAGGCCAGCAAGCATTGGATCAAAAGGAAGGTTAGTCCACTCCAATTTGAACCCCGCCTTTTGGGCAATCGCGTTCATCAATTCCACATCAAAGCCGGTTAGTTCCTTCGTGGTTTCATCCACTAGCTCAAAGGGTGGGAAAGTAGCATCGGTCGCCACCCGCACTGTGATTTGTGTCGCAGCAGGATAAGCAGTGGCTTGTGTGGCGGCACCTTCACTCGTCGGTGCGGGATATCCCCTCTGACTACCCGCCGCAGGGGTTGATGTTGCGGCCGATTGACATGCGGCAAGCAGCAAGCCGAAAACGACTCCCAACATCAGGACTTTGAGACCAAACTTTTTCACGGCATCTCCTCCTTTTCTCTTCGATTGGGGAATTCTAAAACTGGATGAGGGTTGAAATTATTATACCATCCCTGTCTCGACCACCCAGCAGGTATAATACGGCAGATGACGAACAAGCCGCTATCCGTTTACACCTTGTGGCGACGCCTGGGACTGGGCTTAGTCCTGGGGTTTCTGGTGATCTTGGGGCTAGCCTTGTTCGGTGACATTCGCCAAGTCATTCAAACGGCCCAAACATTTAAGTGGCGCGTTTATCCACTCGCTTTAGGACTGACCCTATTCAACTACACCTTGCGCTTCATAAAGTGGCATTATTACCTTCATCAAATGGGGGTCACCAACCTGCCTTGGTATCGCAGCCTGTGCCTCTTTGTCGCCGGTTTTCCTCTGGCTGTTACCCCAGGTAAGGTTGGAGAGGCACTTAAAGCCGTTTGGGTGAATCAGAAAAGTGGTCTCCCCATCCCTCAGGGCATCTCGGTTGTCCTTGCCGAGCGCATTAGCGATGGTTTGGCCGTGCTGATTCTTTCGATCTCCGGTGTCCTCGCCTATCCCCAATACTGGCCAGCTTTCGCTACAATTACTCTGCTTTTGGTGACCGGAGTAATTCTCTCTCAGATTCGGCCTTTGATTTTGGGAGTTCTCAACCTCATAAGTCGGCTGCGTTGGTTAAGTCGCATGGTCCCTCCGTTGCGCCAATTCTATGAAGGTGCATTTCTTCTCTTCCGACCCCAAGCAACATTCATCGCGGTCTCACTGGGCAGCATTTCTTGGCTTGGTGAAGGCATCGGTTTTTATATAATCCTGACCGGTTTGGGGTTACCGGCCACTACTCACACTGCGGGATTAGCCATCTTTATTCTGGCGTTCTCCACGGTCATCGGTGCTGTATCCACCTTGCCTGGGGGATTGGGTGCCGCCGAAGCCTCTATCGCAGGGATGTTAGTGTTGCTCGCGCATATCCCTCATGCCCAGGCAGCAGCAGCCACACTCTTAATTCGTTTGGCTACTTTATGGTTTGGGGTAACCCTGGGCTTAATCACCTGGGGCATTTTCCCTGATCTTCTGGGCCTAAAAACACAACCCATCTTTTCACTCGAGCGCGAATAAACCCTTACTCCAAATGAGCCCGTAGGGCCTGGGCTATCTCCGGCGTGATTCCTTTGACACTGGTCAGTTCCTCGATACTGGCTTGACGAATCGCATCCAGGCTGCCAAAGCGCTGCAATAATGCCTTACGCCGCGCCGGGCCGATTCCAGGGATTGCATCCAAGCGCGAAGCTAGCCCGGCTTTCGTGCGGCGGTTACGGTGCGCGGTAATCGCAAAGCGATGGGCTTCATCCCGAATCCGTTGCAGCAAATATAAACCCTGGGAATAACGCGGAAGCACGAGCGAATCCTTGCGCCCCGGAAGGAATAGCTCCTCCTGCTGTTTGGCCAACCCTGCCACTGCAACCTTATCCTGCAAACCAAAGCGTTCGAGCACACTGACCGCACGGCTTAATTGCCCTTTACCCCCGTCCACAATCAAAAGATCTGGTAACAACCCAAAAGCCGGATCGGTTTTGCCTCCGGGCTGTTGGGCTTGTTCTTGAGCGGCTAAATAGCGACGGAAGCGGCGGGTAAGCACTTCCTCCATACTGGCAAAGTCGTCCGGGCCACTTACAGTCTGTATGTTGAAGCGACGGTAATAGGCTTTCTTTGGCACCCCCTGCTCAAAAACCACCATACTTCCCACCGCATAAGTACCCTGTGTATTGGAAATATCATAGCATTCAATGCGATTAGGCGGGTAAGGCAACCCCAATACCTGTTGCAATTCGCTCAGGGCCTGGCTCTGGCGATTCCTATCTGTTTCCCACTGGGTGCGCAACGCCCGTAAGGTCTCAACAGCATTCTCCGCCGCCATCTCTACCAATTCTTGCGAAATCCCTTGTCGCGGCACCACCAATTCAACCTTGGGCCCTCCCCGCCGATCCCGCAGCCACTGCTGGATAATATTTGCCTCCTCAATCTCATGAGGGAGCAACACCTGGGAGGGAATGCTCGCGGCCTCGGCGTAAAACTGCTTGATAAACTCGGCCAGCACCTCGGTATCTTCACTATCTTGGGCACCCTCTAAAATGAAGTATTCACGTCCGATCAATTTGCCATTCCGAATGAAGAACACTTGCACACATGCCTCGCCATCATCCCGCGCCATGGCAATCACATCTGAATCTAGTTGCTCGGTGGTAATGACTTTTTGTTTTTCCACCACGCGTTCGATCGCAAAAATTTGATCCCGCAACGCTGCCGCACGCTCAAAATTCAGCGCCTCGGCGGCCTCTTCCATCTCTTGGCGCAATCGTGTCACAATGGGTTCGGTACGACCTTCCAGGAACTGACACAGGTCATCTATCATCTGGCGGTAATGCTGGCGGTCAATGGCCCCAATACAAGGGGCTGCACACAATTTGATGTCATAATAAAGACAAGCCCGCTCGTCTTTTCCAGTGATCTTGCGATCACATGTCAGGTAAGGGAACAGACGCCGTAGCACGTCTAAGGTCTGGTGGACAGCCCACACACTGGTATAAGGCCCAAAATAGCGTGAGCCATCTTCCATCATTTGACGGGTTACGGTCACCTTTGGGAAATCATCCGCCCAATGGACTTTAATATAGGGATAGCGCTTATCATCCTTGAGCCGCACATTGTAGCGTGGGCGATATTTCTTAATCAGGTTCATCTCAAGGATCAGTGCTTCCAGTTCTGATCCCACCACTATCCATTCAATGTCCGCAATTTGTTGCACCATACGCCGCACTTTGGGCGGATGCGTTGCCGGGCCATGGAAATAGGAACGCACGCGGTTCCGTAGGTTAATCGCTTTGCCCACATATATCACCTCGCCAGCGGCGTTTTTTATGATGTAACACCCTGGCTTGGTGGGAATCGTCTCTAAAATGCCCTGAATATGTTCGCTCAGCGCCATCATGGCATAATTTTAACGCCCCCAACTCCTCAAGGGAATGGGCAGGTCAGATTTGAGCCAGCGCACACCCATCCGCCCGTGGATCACTTCCGCCCCACAACACCCCGCTTTCACGGTCGCGCAGGATAATCTGCCCACGTCCAAAAAGTGCTCGCTCCATCCCGCTAATACGCTCAATCGGATGGCCCATTGCCGATAGAGATTCCAGGGTCTGCTCAGGAATGCCCTCCTCTAAAGCCACACGGCCACCAGGCTCTTGGACTTGCACACAGAAACGAGGTTGATCTAAAGCATTTTGAGGGTCCAACCCATCATCCACCAGGGCAGTGATCACCTGCACATGACCCTGTGGCTGCATATACCCACCCATAACGCCTACTGCGGCAAATAGTGCGTCACCTTCCGCATGGGTAACCAAGGCTGGAATTATGGTGTGATAGGGACGTTTGCCGGGCTGAAGTGCGTTGGGGTGACTTAGATCAAGGCTGAAGTTGAGTCCCCGGTTTTGCAGACTAAAACCACAGCCGCGTGGAACAATGCCGGTGCCAAATCCCATGTAGTTGCTGTTAACCATTGAACACGCATTGCCCATCTCATCCACCACACAAAAATACACCGTGTCTGAGCCTTTCAAGGGTTCGCCAGGGCTCACTTGCATTAAGGCTTGCTGGGGATGGATTGATGCGCGTCGTTCTGCCGCATAGGTCTCACTCAAGAGGGCTTCTACCGGCAAATCAACCCATGCCGGATCAGCAATAAAACGAAAGGCATCGGCAAAGGCTAAACGCAACGCTTCGATTTCGAGATGCAGACGTTGCGCCGAAAGCGGTTCTAAAGCTGCAAGGTTAAACCCTTTCAAGATATTCAGCGCCAATAACGCCGTGAGTCCTTGTCCGTTTGGGGGGCACTCCCAAACCTTAAGATGGTGATAGGTCACAGAAAGTGGTTTGTCCCAGGTACTGGAATGCTCGGCGAGGTCTTCCAACGCCAGGCACCCCCCTGCCTCTTGAACCGTGTCTACAATGGCCTCAGCAATAGGTCCTTCATAAAAGGCTTTTTTGCCTTTTAAGGCAATTTGCTGGAGTACACCTGCCAGGTTTGGGTTACGAAACACCTCGCCGGCCCGCGGTGCGCGCCCCTCGATGAGCAGTTCGCTGCCGTTCAAGGCGTGATGCAGCTGCACCTCTGCACCTCGTTGCCAAAAATGGGCGGCAAGTGGTGCCACCGCAAACCCTCGTTCAGCCAGTTCGATAGATGGTTCAAGTATGGCGGCGAGGCTCAATCGCCCAAACCCCTCCACCAGGTCGCACCAGCCGGCGCAAGCCCCCGGCACAGTGATTGTATAAGGGTGAAATGGCGGCAACTCCGTGCTAAGACCCTCTCGGTGCAAGCGTTCTAGCGTTAACGCGCGGGGAGCACGCCCGGAACCATTCAGAGCATAGATCTGCCGCGTGCTCGCTTCGTAATAGAGCGCAAAACAATCACCCCCTAACCCGGTCGAACCAGGCTCGGTCACTGCCAATACCGCCGCCATTGCCACTGCCGCATCTGCAGCGTTGCCACCTTTCTCCAACATCTGGATCCCCGCGGCAACCGCCAGGGGCTGTGACGCAGCTGCCATTCCGCGAGTACCCACGACCACCGACCGCCGCGAGGGGTAAGGCATGAATTCATTTAACGAAGAAAAACTCCCCATAATTAACCGCCCAAGGCGTTTACAGAACTTCAATACCTCGCCCTTCAACAACTTCGCCGATGATCCACAACGGTTGCCCTTGCGTCTCCGCTTGTGCCAGAAGAATCTCCAATTTTTGTTTAGGCACGGCTATCAGTAATCCACCACTGGTTTGGGGGTCAAATAGCAGCATTTGGGCGGCCTCATCCAATGTGGGGGCAAAACGCACATGCGCGCCGAAATAAAGGCGATTGTCCGATGCACCACCCGGGAACGTCCACTGCTCGGCGTAAGCGCGTGCCCCTTTGAGAAAGGGGATCTTGTCATAGTAAATGCGCAGTCCCACCCGGCTGGCATCCGCCATTTCCAGCCCATGCCCCAGCAAACTAAACCCAGTGACGTCCGTAGCGGCCTTCAGGCCAGCTTGATGCCCGATTTCAGCAGCATGGCGATTCAAACGCATCATCCAAGTTACTGCTTCTTCGACATCTTCGGGTTGGGCTAAGTCACGTTTTAGCGCCGTCGTCGTTACACCAAAACCCAGGGGCTTGCTCAATACCAATACATCTCCAGGACGCGCTCCGCTTTTAGTGAACATCTGCTGTGGATTGACCCAACCCAATACCACTAAACCATATTTTGGTTCCTTATCCTGGATGGTGTGTCCACCCGCGATAACTACCCCGGCCTCACGCGCCTTCTCGGCCCCACCACGTAGGATCTCACTCAGCAATTCATGGGGCAAGTTAGGTGGCAACGCCGCAATATTCAACGCCAGAAACGGCACACCTCCCATGGCATACACATCCGAGAGGCTGTTGGCCGCCGCAATTGCCCCATAGGCGTAAGGATCATCCACAATGGGGGTGAAGAAATCTGTAGTTACGACAATGGCGTGCGTTTCATCAACCCGCCAAACAGCTGCATCATCGGGGGGGTCCAACCCAACCATGAGATTGGGATAGTCCTGCGGGTTAAAAACCTCTCTGAGAGGGCGCAACACGTGCGCCAGCGCTTCCGCGCTTAGCTTGGAGGCTCAACCCGCACAAGTAGCAAGACTGGTCAAGCGAATCTGACGCCCCGAGGGAGGATTTACCATATGTAACCTCACGGAATGGGTGTAACTTGAGGCTGTGGTGTCGGCGTGGTTGACGTTGGCAACGGTAAGATGAACGGTGCATTGCTGGGCAACAATAAGGCTTGGATATTCGGTGAAAGTTTAGTGATGTAAAGATAGTTAAGTAATTCGGGATCTTCGCGCAGGGCTTCTGCAATGACCTTAAGTGCCTCGGCTTCTGCCTTAGCCTGGATAATGCGCGCCTCAGCCTGGCCCTTGGCTTCGATAACCGCCGCATCGGCCTTACCCTGCGCTATTTGGCGCGCTTGTTCCGCTTCTTGCTTTTTCTGTTCAACGATGAATCGCGCTTGCTGCGCCTGTTGCTCGGCAATCTGCTTTTGTTCCACAGAGGCCGCGTACTCAGGCGAGAACGTCACATTGCGCAAAACAAAATCCACCAGCACCAGACCATTCTCTTCTAACTTCTGCGCCAGAGTGGTCCGGATACGATCCACTAACTCAAACCGCTTGCGGCTTACTACCTCTTCAACCCCGTATTGGGAAACCGCATCGCGCACAATGCCCCGCGCCAGCGGGCGCACTAAGTCCTGAGCATAACGGTCCTGCCACTTAATGTGTACCTGTACCACTTTTTTGGGGTCCACTGCAAAGATCACCGAGGCATCCACAAAAATTTCCTGCCCATCTGCTGTACGCGCGGCAATTGAATCATCTCCCACAATATCGCCCTCCCTGGCAACTTTGGACATCGTGTAAGTTTGATTTGAGATCGGGTAACGAACCACGTACTCCGCAAATGGAATCACCCACCGCAGACCCGGCTCTAGCGCCTGGTCGCGGTAGCCTTTGGGAGAAATGGCAGAAATAACCACCCCCCGCTCCTGAGGCTCAATGAAAACTAACCCTGCCGCGATCAGACTTGAGACCACAGCAATTATAACCGTGATCAAAATCATGGAGCCCGCTTTACGCAAGGGCCGGTTCTGCGCGGCACGCACAATACTTAACACCACAAGAGCAATTAAGAGTAACCAGATAAGCGACGCAAACCCTTGTAATAAACTGGCAATATTCATGGCTATCCTCCGCAGTGTGCCATCAGGCTAATTATATCCAAATTCCCAATCTACCGGGGTAAATCAATCCCCAATGGCAATTTTTTGACATTTGCCCGCGTTTATGCTATTGTTAATGCCGTGACCCCTTTTTTACCCCAAGGTCATCAGCAGGGGTACACTCTATTCTTGTCCGCAGGTGTAAGCATGCAACGCGAACGCATCTCCGAAAACGTTTACTGGTTCCAAAGCGACATCTACGCCCAGGTTACCGCCGGCGCCGTAACCGGCCCTCACTGGGCGGTATTAATTGACACCTTGGCGCTTCCAGAAGAGACTCTCGCGATGCGCGCCTTTATTGAAGAACAATTAGGCGTGCCAGTGCGCTACATTATCAACACCCATTATCACGCCGATCATGCCTGGGGAAACGGTTTTTTCCCGGGGGCCACGGTCATCGGCCACACGCTCTGCCGTCAACTGCTTGAACAGCGCGGTCCCGCCGCCCTTGAGTCGGCTCGTCGCCAAAACACCGCCTTCAAGCAAGTCAAACTCATCCTGCCCCACCTCACTTTTGAACACGGCTCTCTTTCCCTACGGGTGGGCAAGAAAAACCTGGTGCTCTTTCCTACGCCCGGGCACAGTGCTGATGGTATCTCGGTATTAGTGGAAGAAGATCGCGTGCTTTTTGCCGGCGACGCATTCTTACCCCTACCCTATTTTGTGGATGGCGATCTAGACACCCTCGCAGATACGATTCGCGCCATTGGGAAAATGGGGTTGGAAAACATCGTCCAAGGTCACGGTGATATTATTTTGCGCGGAGAAATAGACGAAGCCGTGCGCGAAAACCTGGCCTACCTGAGCGCCGTGCGCAAAGCTGTGCGTGCTGCGCTTAAGCGACGCAACCCGCAGGAAATTCTGGACACCATTGATATCGAATCCTGCGGGAAGAGTCACGTCTATCTCGGTGGATTAGCCCGTGAACTCCACCGCCGCAACGTGCGTTACCTTTATCGTTTACTCAGCCGTGAAGAAGGGACGCCGGTTTCCCAATCCACTCCCGCCAGCGACTAAACGGACTTCACGGCATCGCATTCTGGTTTCCGGAATTCATCGAAGAGCCACCGCGCTGTCCGTGGCGTTTTTGGAGATAGGCTCTCAGCCCTACAGCGCGTTCAGTCCCTCGTCGCAAGCGCTCAAGGTTAGGTCGTAGGGCATATAACACTACCCCCAGGACGGCTACCCCGTAAAGGACATAAATCCACGTCGCCTCGCCCTGAAGCGCCCGAACCGTGAACACCACCGTGGTGACCACCGCCACGCTAATCGTGGTTACCGAAGCATAACCTATAAAAAGATATACCAGCACGCCAATTGGAAGGATATACATCCAAATGGAAGGCCATATGGCAATGGCACCGCCCAATGCGGTTGCTCCCCCCGCACCACCCCTTAAGCGAATCCCGCCTTGCTCGCGTTTTTCGATCAGAAACACCGAATAATTGTGACCAACAACAGCCAGCAGTGCCGAACCCACTAAAACCCAGGGATTATCAGGCACCAGCGCTCGTGCTATCCATCCTGTTGCCAACCCCTTTACCACGTCCAAAATGCCTGTAATTGCCCCTGCTAGCCATCCTGCCGCACGCATGACATTTGTCCCCCCAGTGCGGCCACTCCCAATACGGCGTACATCTTGACGCCGCGCCACCCATACCACGATCAACCCAAAAGGAATGGCTCCAACTAGGTATGATCCTAACAGAGTGAGCAGAATCTTTTCGACTTCTGACATTATTGTTTACCTCCTCTTTTCCAAACCCGAACTCCTCTTTAAAGTTACTCTTTTTCTATTACTATATCAACCTCACGAAAGGTGTGATGCTCCGTGTCAATTTCAAAAGCACGCAGTTGCCAATCGTTACCTTGGGGTGAAAGAATCACCATCAGACTTTCCGGGTAAGCAAACTCGTTCAAATCCGTCTCGGAGGGCACTGCCGGCCCATGGGGATGCGAATGAAAAATCCCTATTAACTCTAACCCTTCTTCTTCCAGCGCCTCTAATGCCTTCAGAAGTTCAGTGGGCTCCATATAAAAGCGTACCGGGCTGTGGAGACGATTGGTCACTGGAATAATGCGCTTTACAATAGATCCACACCCCCCTAGCAAGCCACAGGCTTCTTCAGGAACGCAATGCACAACATGCTCTAATATTATCGCCTTCTGCTTGGCGGATAAACGCAAAGACCGTTCCATCAGCGTTCAAGAACAACCGCTAATAACAGCAAAACCGATAACATGACCACCGGCTCCACCCACGCACTACGCCAGGGACGTCCTTCCTCAAGCGCCCCTGCCAGGCTGGTCAAAGCGTAAGCCAAACCTGTTAAGGTTAACCCATAGGACAAGGGTTTTAGGGGAAGGTAATGGAGACCAGTAGAAACTTGAACCATCAATAGCCCCACCACTGCTGCCCACTCCCAGGCCCACCGTTCGGTCAAACGCAGGGAGAGATGCCGCAAAACAATCAGCATAATGGCGGGCACCAGCACCAGCCATTGAAGATACAAGCGCGTTCCGGTGGCACGCAGAGTCACCACAAGAATTAAAAAGAGGGCAAAAGAGGCCGCGGTAAGGGTGATATATGCCCAAAATTGCCCTGCCCCGACACGTCCTGCCGCCACATACTCAGCAGCCATAACTGCAATTAACAACGCGCTGCCTAACCCAAAGATCAGCCACCACTGAAGTCCCACCTGAAGCGTCCCCAGTGGAACGCTCAGAGCCCAAGCCACAAGCGCTGGTAGCGGCCAATGTACCACACGGGAACGTAAGGGTAAAGGGTCTCTGCGCTCTTGTAACATCCAATCCATACCGCTTATGACCAACAACGTTACCCAAACGGCCGGCAAACTGGAAAGAGAAACCGGCAAAATAAGGAGGAAACCGGGTAAAGACAAGACGGGCGACTCTAACGAGGGGTGCAAGAAGGGCAAAGCAGCATATCCCAAACAAATTACGGCAGCCACCTGACTGAGGTGCGTCACCGGGATACGCTCCCCCTCGGTATCGACTACGTGTATTTCTTTAGAACGAGGATTCCCCTCTTGCACCATGGTTTGTACGATTGTTTACGATTTCTCTTCTTCAACAGGAAGGTCACCCACCACCCCATAGAAGAGTGGCAATGGCTCCACCGGCTGATCACTCCACTGGCACGCTGTAAGCAATTGTTCTCCCGCCACGGTAACGTGATCAGAATGGTTAGCGTGGATGACAAACAAAGGCTCTCCCAATGCAACGAAATCTCCCACCTTGCGCAACACCTCTATCCCTACCGCATGATCAATCGGGTCGCCTTTTTTAGCCCGCCCTGCACCAAGGAATAGAGCTGTTTCGCCTACCCGTTGGGCATCCACCTGGCTCAGGTAGCCGCTTTTGGGCGATTTCACCGTCTCTATATATTTGGCCTGGGGGAGAAGTTCCGGGTGATCCACCTGTTCAACATCCCCTCCCTGCACTTTGACTAAGGTGCGGAATTTATCCCAGGCTCGGCGCTCTTGGATCGCGTCTTCCGCCATCTGACGGGCTTGATCTAAATCTTTGGCTTTACCGCCAAGCACCAGCATATAACTAGCCACCACCAGGCAGTGCTCTATAAAATCAGCCGGTCCGTCCCCGTGCAGAGTTCTGATGGCTTCTTCAACCTCCAAGGCATTCCCTACTGCCCTTCCCAGGGGTTGATTCATATCGCTAAGTAGCGCAACCACACGTCGTCCACTTAATTTTCCTATTGCCACCATCAATTCAGCCAAGCGGCGCGCCTCATCCAGGGTACGCATGAACGCCCCTTTGCCTACTTTTACGTCTAACACAATTGCCTGCGCGCCCGCCGCAATCTTTTTACTCATGATTGAGGAGGCAATCAAAGGAATAGAGGGCACAGTTCCCGTAACATCGCGTAAAGCATAAAGAATGCCATCCGCAGGTGCCAGGTTCGCTGTTTGGGCACTCAAAACAATCCCATAGTTTTTCAGGTTGAAGAGAAACTCTTCTACACTGAGGGTAGTCCGGAAACCGCGAATGGACTCCATTTTATCTATCGTGCCTCCGCTAAAACCCAACCCGCGCCCGGACATTTTCCCAACTGGTAGACCACAAGCCGCCACTGTGGGTTCGACCACCAAGGTTGTCTTATCCCCTACCCCACCAGTAGAGTGTTTATCCACCGCCACGGGCACAATTTGACTTAAGTCTAAAACCTCGCCAGAGTAGGCCATGGCTAAGGTTAGGTCAGTTGTTTCTTGCTCGGTCATTCCCCGAAGCATCACGGCCATTGCCCAGGCCGCGACCTGATAGTCCGGGATCTCTCCCGAGACCATTCCACGAATGAAAAACTCTATTTCCTCCCGGCTAAGTTCCAGCCCATCTCGTTTTTTGATAATGATATCTACCGCTCGCACGTGATACCCTCCACTTCAAAGATCATAACCAGCGAATGCGCGGCTTGACCAATCGCCGCCCCTTCCAGGCTGAAACACCTCGCAAAGTAAGTATGCATGAGTATAAACCAATTAGGACGCTTATGCCTATGGTAAGAGGATAGAAGACTGTAAGGTAAACAGGGATCCTCAGACGGGCATAAATAAGTCCAAAGAGCGTTAATGAGGCTAGCACGGCCTCCAAGGCCTTTTGCACACTAAACACCGAAGGAATACCCAACCCATACATCCCGATCACCACCCACGGCTGGAGAAAGACCCACCCTAACCAGCCCAAGACGAAAAGGAAAGGTAACACGCGATAATTGAAAACCGCAAACAAATTTTTCGCAAAACCCGCAAACACCTCACGCCAAGAGCGATACATACGACAGAGCACCAATTCACCTCCATCCATCAAGCGCCATCGAAAGCCCGCTCTGACGGTATTGCGACCTAACGCTAAATCATCCACAACGATATTTCGAATCGCCGCATGCCCACCAATGGCAAAATAGGTTTGTCGCCGAATCAACAAAAACTGACCAATCGTGAAGGATAAATCTGCCCACCGAAGACGAAATGCCAGCCCCAACGGATAAAACGCCAGCATCGCCCACAGGAAAAAGGGCTGAATCAGGCGTTCGCCCCATGTCTGCATAACCTCATAAGGAACTAGCGAGAGCAAATCAATCTGGTCCAATTCAAAGGTCGCCACGGCTTTTTGCACGGCAGACGGAACAAGAGTTGTATCTGCATCTAGGAACAGTAGGATCTCCGCCTTAGTGGCTTCGGCCAATTGTTGACAAGCCCAGTGTTTTCCTAACCATCCTTCTGGCAAGGGCAACCCGCGCAGGTAGTGAAAGCGGCTGTCCTTAGCGGCAAACTGCGTGGCTATCTCTCCCGTTTCATCGTTAGATTCATCATCCAACACCCACACTTCTAACCCGCCGGGATAGTCCTGCTGAGACACACTCTCTAAACATTGGGGAAGGTTATGCGCTTCATTCCGCGCTGGAATTAACACAGCCACTTGCGGCCAATGGGAAATACGAAAAGACGCAAAGGGCCGTTTGAAGAACCACAGATTGGAACACGCAATCGCCAGAAGCACCAGCAGAAAAAGCAAAATACCATCCTGAGGATCACTCCAATGAAACGTCATTGTGGCTCCATAAGTTAAAACCTCCCCGTCGGGGGAGGTTTGTTATCACTAAGGTCGTCTGGAGTGACGCTTGGGCACAATCGTGACCTTACGATTGGGCTCCTCGCCAATGCTTTCGGTCACCACATCCGGATGATCACGCAGTTCCAAGTGAATGATACGGCGTTCGTTTGCCGGCATGGGTTCCAGCACCTGTCGCCGTCCAGTGAGCACGGCCTGTTCGGCCATTCGCCGTGCAAGGATACGTAACTGTCGTTCACGCCGGGCACGATATCCCTGTACATCAATAATGAGCGGCACCCAAACCCCCATTTCGCGGCTCACAATCAAACTGCTGATATACTGCAACGCATTCAGCGTCTCCGAACGGCGCCCGATTAAAATGCTCAAATCATCCCCTTGAACTTCGATCCAAACTGCAGGCTGAGTATTCTCTTCTTGTGGGGGTTGAATGCGAACCCGCAATCGGGCCTGTACTTTCATCTTTTCAAGCAATTCACCAACAACCCGTTGTGCCACCTCAAGGGCTTTTTGTTCATCCCATTGTCCCAAGGGCATTCCTGCCTCAGTCGGGTATTCCTCTTCTAGAGTACCAGCACCACTGACATCTGACCGAACAGAGGCCTGAGCCTCGCCGGCCGCCTTGACCGAGATTTTTACCCTCGCTTGGCGGCTGCCGATTCCCAGAAAACCCCGACTACCCGGATCCAACACTTCCACCTCCACCTGATCCTGGGAAAGCCCTAATTGATTCAATCCACGCGCAATGGCTTCCTCAACGGTCGGCGCAATGACCTCCAGAGTTGTCCGCTCTTGTTTCATAAGACCGCCTCATTATGGTGATATTTCACGTTTTATTTTTTCGCCCCCGCTTTAGAGGGTTTTTCGTTGGCCCGCTTGGGGAGGATATTTTTCCAATTCAGTTGTCCCAACATCGCATATTGGAGGATACCAATAAGGTTAGAGACGACAAAATAAAGCGCCAGCCCCGATGCTAAAGTCAAAGCCAGATAGCCCATTAGAAATGGCATGTAGAGATTCATCATATTTGAGAACATCGCCGACTGATCTTTGGGATTCGCGCTTGGCGGTGTCATCAATTTACCTTGTAAATAAGTGGTCACAGTCACTACAACCGCCAACACCGGTATCCCGACCGGTAAAAACGGCAACACCAAACGCTCGGGTAGCCCTAAATCCATCCATAGAAATTGACTATTTAATGGAATAAGGGCTTCAACCTTAAGCAGAGCCGGGTAGATGTGGCGGATTAGATTCAGAAGTTCGATCGGAGTACTTGCCAATGCGATAATTAGGCTCTGATACAAGCCGATGATGATCGGGAATTGGATCAATGTCGGCAAACAGGACGCAAAAGGGTTGATACCCAATTCGCGATAAAGCGCCATTTGCTCCTGCGCCAACTTCTCACGATCGTTTTTGTATTTCTCCTGAATTTTGAGCCACTTCTCATTCTTTTGCAGTTCCTGCATGGCCTTCGCACCCTTGATCTGCTTAACCATCAAGGGGTGCGTGATCAGGCGAATCAGCAACGTAAAGAGAATGATTGCCAGACCAAAATTCTGGCCTACCAGGTTGTAGATAAACAACAATACATTTACAAAAGGCGTAATAATCAACGCGTCCCACATATCGTTTACCCATCCTACCTATTTTGGAGGCTCAAACGCCCAGGCTTGTTGCCCGCCAGAGGTCAATGCCTGAACCAAGACTTTGCCCTGGGCAATGCCAACCAACAAATGGCTATTGGCAACCACAGGACCATTATAAAGTTTACCCTCGAGGGTAACTGTCCATTTCTGGTTGCCATCCTCACTATATGCGACCACCTTCCCATTCTCCGTGGTAAAGACCACTTCTCCATCCATCCAGGTTGGGGCACCAGTTAGTGGCTCACCCAGATTATTTTCCCAGACAACCTTACCATCCTGAGCCGAGATCGCATAAACCTTACCCCCCAAATCCCCCAGATAAACCCGATCACCGTGAAGTAAAGGCTGCGACCAGAAGTTGTTCTCAAAGGCCTTCTGCCAAATGATGCTTCCATCCTCAGCCCGAATGGCCAGGACGTTGCGAGCCAAGGTCGAGATATAGATGATCCCCTTGTCACTCAATACCGGGGAGTAAATAACCGCCCCCCCGAGGTCCCGCGCCCATATCTTTTGCCCGGTAGAAGGATCCAATGCATAGAGAAAATGATCCATCGAAGCCTGGTAGATTCGCCGACCATCACTCACTGGTTGCGACCAAAGGGCTTTTGAAGCCTTAAATTTCCACAGCAGGTTACCTTGGAGATCTAACGCATACAAATGGTGATCGGCATTCGGCGCGTAAATGCGCGAATCCAAAACCAATGGGCTGGCTATCCAACGCCCTTGGGCCCCGGTGAACGTCCATTGTTCCTGGCCAGTTTGGGGATCCAAACTATGAAGAACGGCTAGATAATCCCCTACCACTAAATGCCCGTCTGCGATCGCCGGAGCGGCAAAGAAAAATCGTTGCCCTTCAGCCTTCTCTGGAAAGCGCCAGAGCATGCTACCATCACTAACGCGGAGCGCATAGACGTGGTTTCCATAAGCAACATAGGCTGTTTCTTCCACCACGGTTACACCCGGCCAGGAAGAAGATGCCAGGGTTCCTGCGCATCCCCCCAACGACAACGCAATGAGCACCACAATCACAAACCAGAAAATTTTTGACCAATGCCTCATTGATGTTATCCCTACATTACCTCAAGAAAGATCATGGTACCGGGTCATAACCACCCGGATTAAACGGATTACAGCGCAAAACCCGCCATACCGCCAACGCTGTTCCCTTTATAACCCCATACTTATAAACCGCCTGATACCCATAATGGGAACAGGTGGGGTAAAAACTACAGGTGTTGGGTGGTAGGGCAGGTGAAACAAGCAGTTGATAGAGTCGGATCAAAGCCAACAGCAACCAACGTGGCAGTGTAAAAAGATTCAGCGGTAAATCCCGCAAGCGGGGTTCATTCGGATAATCGCTCATGACTTGTTTCAACCGATTCTTGCACAGCCAATGCCCGCCACAGGCCACCCCGACGGAGCAAATGCTCCATCGTTTCTAAAAGCGCTCCGAAAGGCGCTTCAATCACGCCTGGGCGGGCATACACGATCACATCCCATCCTGGTTGAACATGTGGGAAAAGCTGCTCGACGCAAGCCCTCAACCGTCGTTTGGCGCGATTGCGTCGAACAGCCCTGCCCACACTGCGCCCAGCTACGACCGCAACCCGCGAATATGGCAACCCATTGGGAACAAATGCTAGCGCCATCAGCGGATGCCCAAGAGATTTTCCCTCGGCTCGAACGCGTCTGAAATCGTTGGCGCGTTTCAATCGGTGTTTGCGTTTCACCCATACACCCGTTCACAAATGGTGCCAGCCGGGCAGGGAACCACCCAGTTCTAACCAATGACTACCACCGAAACTTTTTAACGTGCTCGTTCATGGTGACTGTAACACGATAGCGTCCTTTGAGACGGCGCCGCTTCAGCACCTTTCGTCCATCTGCCGTGGCCATGCGAGCGCGGAAACCATGCACCCTCACCCGGCGACGAATTTTGGGTTGGTAAGTTCGCTTCGGCATTGCTATATCACCTCACATCTTTTTGTTTGGGTCAACTCAGCAAAGGTAAATTATACCCTAAATTTTAGAGATAAATCCTTTAGATGTTTTCTTCAACCCGCCAATGATAGAGGCGTCACACCTTCGGTAGATGGCATTGAGCCTCGTCATAGGTATTAGCCTGAGCCTGCACCCAGGCACGGTGCGAGCGGTCAATCACATATTTCTTTAGAGGGATAGTGAGGACCATGGTAACTGAGGCAAAAATGACTGCTGGCGGTTCTTTAAGTACCAACGCAAATGAGATCAATAAGCCGATCCCCACGCCAACACTAAGATCAAGATGGTGCGATAACGCATACACCATTAAAAATGCCACCAACGCCCCCAGGAATTCTGCCGGTAAGAAGATAAACAAAATACCCAAAATGGTGGCTAGTCCCTGACCACCGCGGAAACCCACAAACACCGGAAAGTCATGCCCCAACACTGCACAGCCAGCCGCCAGCAACTGCCATTCGAGCGGAAAGCCTAATGCTCGGGCCAGTATTACCGCTAAGATGCCTTTGTTGAAATCTACCGTGAACACAATAAGGCCGTAACGCCACCCCATTACCTGGGCCACGTTACGCGATCCCATATTACCATCCCCCAAATAACGAATATCTTTACCCAGCACTGCCCGCGAGAGCAACACCGCTGTGGGAATAGAGCCCATCAAATATGCCACCACCAGCAAAATTACCCTGGCTACCATGACAACCTCCTCAACTTATAAGTTAATCCGCCAGGGGAATGCCAACCTATTGCCTTAATGGTTCAGGTTTCTTCTGGCGGCGAAAGTAACTCAGCTAACTGTTTAGCGCCTTCATGATCTATCACTGCCAGGATCTCATCCCCGGGCTCAATGGCCGTCACCCCACGCGGCACAATAACTTCCCCGTTGCGAATAATGGCTGCAATGACACAATGCTCAGGAAGTTTCAAATCCTTTATCGGGATTCCAATAACCCTTGCACCGGGTAAAATCTTTTCCTCTACTAACGAATAATGCCCACGACGCAACTTCAACAGCGTTAGCATATCCCCCAATGACATTTCCTCTTCAATAATGGCTGCCATGATCTCAGCCTGATTTACGGCCACATCCACGTGGAATTTCTCATCAAACAACCAAGCATTGTGAGGATTGTTTATCCGGGCAATTGTGCGCGGCACTTGATAGCGGCAACGGGCAAAGTAACATAACGTCAGGTTCACTTCATCCGATTGAGTGCACGCCGCCAGCACATCGGCTTCACGGATTCCGGCCTGTTCCAACACCCAAGGTTCAATCGGATTCCCCTCGTAGACCACCTCAGTGGGTAATTCGCGATGGATGCGTGCTAAGACCTCTTTGCGATGTTCGATCAAATGCACTTTATGACTCTGGCTAACCAAGATACGCGCCAATTGCGCCCCAGTACGACCACCACCCGCGATGATGACAAACATAGCCTTACCTCGTCCTTTCTTGCAATGCCTTACGTAGAGCTGTGATCCCTTCAAACGTTGCTCCAACTACCAACACATCACCGGTCATCAGAGCAAACTCCGGTGCCGGTAAAAACGCCCTACCGGCTCGGCTGAGCGCCACCAGGATACATCCCTTAGAAGGTACAAGTTCCTTAATTGGATAACCGTTCCACGCTTCGGGAATATCCACCTCGTAAATTTCCACCTCGCCATTACCAGCAGAAAATACAGCCCGGATATCACCGCCAGCGATTAATTCTTCAATGCGCTGTGCCCCCCATGACGTCGAACTCACCGTCTGTAAGCCAAACGCCTCAAAAATCGGGCGAAAGTGGGGGTCATAGTTACGCACCACCACATGTGGGACGTGATATACCGAACGCGCAATATGCCCCACCACGGCATTCAACGGATCAGAATTGGTCACCGCCGCCAGCGCATGGGCTTTTTCAATACCTGCCCGCAACAGCACATCCTGCCCCATCGCATCGCCCTCGTGCAGTCGCCCACTAAAATCCGGGGGTAAATTGTTGAAAGCCTGCGGGTTAGAATCCACGACGGCCACCTCGTGGCCGGACTTGAACAAACGATAGGCCAACTGCGAACCCAATCGGCCACATCCTACGACAATGATATCCATAAGAGTCTAAACCTCCCCGGGAATGTCAATCAATTTGATAGGGCACACTTGTGATGACCAAATCCTTATGAAAGAGCAAAGCCGCGCGCAAAGTCACCGCTGCTCGAGCGTGCAAAATGCCGCTCCACCAATGATGGGAGACGAATTCCGGTACCACCACGGTGATAACTTCGTTGGGTTGGCGCTGGCGGTGGACCTCATCAATGTATTCCAACAGGGGCTCAATGTAGAGGCGGTAGGGAGAATCCAAAACTACCAAGCGCACGCCATCGCCCCATACTTCCCACTTGCGGCGCACTTTTTCAGCCTCTTCTGAATCTATAGATACGTGCACGGCAGTAATGTCATCCGAGAGCGTTCGCGCATACCGCAATGCTGCCAAGGTTCCGCGGTGAACGCCAGAGATAGGCAAAATAATACGATGGCGCGCAATACGCGGCGGTGCTCCATAATGCTCCAACGAGAGGCGTTGTGCCACGTGGCGGTAATGGGTCTCAATCGCGGTAAACATCGCCACCAGGCCGGGAATCACCAGCACCACAATCCACGCCCCATCGACAAACTTCGTCACCGCAAAGATGATCATCACCACCCCGGTGCAAAGCGCGCCAAACCCATTGATGAGCATCTTTATCTGCCAAGCAGGATCATAACGCAGCGTAGAACTGCGTTCCTGAATTTCCTCACCTGGCTTGAGGTGTCCTACTTTCCACCAACGATGCGCCATACCAGCCTGGGAGAGAGTGAAGGATAGGAATACACCAATCGCGTAAAGCGGGATCAACCGTGTCACGCTGGCGTTAAAAACAATAATAAGCAGAGAGGCAAGGACGGCTAAAGTGACAATACCACGTGAATACACCAGACGACTACCACGAAAGGTCATCTGGCGCGGCAAAAGGCTATCTTTTGCCATAAAGGCGCTGAGACGTGGAAAATCAGCGAAGGACGTGTTGGCCGCCAAGATCAAGATGACCGTCGTGGCGGTGATGGTTGCAAAGTAAAAGAAACCACGTTCTCCATAAGCCGTACGCGCTAATTGAGAAATAACCGTCTCAATTTCAGAGGGCACGGCTTGAATGTGAGCGCTTAGGAACGAAATTCCCAATAAAAGTGACCCCAAAATAGTGGACATAATGAGCAGGGTAATACCCGCGTTTTGAGAACGTGGTTCTTTAAAGGCAGGGATGCCATTAGATATCGCTTCAACCCCGGTAAGCGCTGCCGTTCCACTTGCAAAAGCACGCAATAGAAGGAAAATCGAGAAGCCTTCCCCTAAATGTAAAACCTCGAGAGGGGGCGGATTCTGGACCACGCCTAATGACCCCCTGAAATAGCGAAATAAGCCTACCCCGACCGTTAGATACATAGTTACGATAAAGTAGTACGTGGGTATAGCAAAGGTTGCCCCAGACTCTTTTACTCCCCTCAGGTTAATCAACATAATAAAAAGGATAAAACCCACCGAGATCCAAACCCGCCAGGGGAAAAGTACTGGATAGGCGGAAACAATTTGGGCCACCCCGGAGGAAACCGAAACCGCAACCGTGAGGATATAGTCAGTCAATAAGGCTGCACCAGCAACGCGCGCCGGCCAGGCACCCAGGTTCTCACGAGAGACAATGTAAGCACCACCACCATTGGGATAGGCATGGATGGTTTGCTCATACGAAAGGGTAACAATGGCCAAAAGGACAACAATTGCCAGTGAGAGCGAGAAGACATAACCATAGGCCATCGTCCCCAGTACGGCCAGGATGACCAACATTTCCTGAGTAGCATAAGCGGTCGAGGACAGGGCGTCCGAGGCAAAGACCGCTAAACCGATGAACTTGCCGATGGTCTGATGGGGAGCATCAGCGGTGGGAAGAGGACGACCGATCAGCCAGGTGCGCCAGGAACGCGGCGGTTTATATTCTGTCTCGCGGTGCACAATCGTCGTACTACCACGACCTTCAATATTCATAGAAAACCCTTCAGGCCTCCTACCTTTACGATCCGACAAAGCCTTGGATTATACAAGCAATTGATTGCCGCGTCAATTATAATATGAGAAGACCAAAAACGATTTTCGCCATTGCCATAGCATCCTCCGGGGGTTGACACCACACCATCTATCTTTCCCCCTTTCAACCAGCATGAGTGATAGTCTTTTGCAAGCCCAGTTTTCCATCCGTACTGGCCATGTTACCTTTTACCCCTCCCTCACCTACCCGCTCACAGCCTCCTCTGTACTCGGCCTGGCTATCACGTTGGCTCCAAGTCACTGGTTGGCTAATCTTAACCCTCCCCATCCTTGTCACTTGGCTCGTGCTAGCGCTGCGTCGCCTATCCTTTGACCTCTCCGCCTTTATCCAAGTCCAAATCCAAACACCCTGGCTTTGGCTTATAGATGGCGTTGCTCTTGTTATAAGTATGACCTTATTCAAGGCCGGTCATGGTCTTGATCGCTTGAACCGTTATACCTGCGCCCTCCTCACCGCCCTTAATGAAAGAACGGCGGAATTGCACACTACGAAGGAGCAAGCCCAACGTGAAATTCTGGAGCGTCATCAAGCCGAAACCATTATCAGCCGTGCCAAACGCGAATGGGAAACCACCTTCGATGCCATCCCCGATCCGATTATCCTGACCGATTCAAATGGAAAAATTATCCGCTGTAACCAAGCCACAACTGCCCGGCTCAAGCAACCCTATACAACCATCATTGGGCAGGTGATGGACACCTATTTTCCCGGGGTCATTGAAGCGTTTCGCAATCCCAGATCCTCCCATCTGCCCCTCTCAATGCCCTCCCAATATGGCTGGTTTGAAGTAACCGCGCATCCCTTTCAACTCGAAGATAACACCCAGGGGCAGGTGTTTATCTTTCGCGATATCGAGCAACACCGCCGTGCCGAAGCCGAAATACAACGCCAGAAGCAGTACTTTGAGGGCATCTTCCAAAACAGCCCGGTTGCCATCGTTACTCTAGCCCTAGACAGCACCGTGGTCGCATGCAATCCCGCCTTCGAGCGTCTTTTCGGCTACACGCAAACCGAAGTACTTGGAGGCCAACTGGATCATCTGATTACCCCAGAGACTCATCGGCACACCCCTCAAGAATTCAACCGTAGCATGCAACGCGGTGAGGTGTATCACAGCGTATCGCGCTGTGTTACAAAGAGCGGGCAACTAATAGATGTGGAGATTTTCGGCGTTCCGGTCATCGTCCACGGTCAAACATTGGGGTTTCTCGCCCTTTATCACGATATTACCGAACTGGTGCGCGCCCGTCGCAAGGCCGAAGAAGCCGACTTGGCAAAAAGTGAGTTCCTGGCTAACATGAGCCATGAAATTCGTACGCCATTAAACGGCATTATCGGCATGCTCAACCTGGCCCTGGAAAGCGACCTTTCCCCCGAGCAGGCCGAATATTTACGCGCCGCACTAGAAAGTGCCGAGAATCTTCTAACCCTGCTTAACGATATCCTGGATCTTTCCAAAATCGAAGCCGGGCGGATGGAATTGGAAATTGCCGATTTTAATCTCCGCACCGTTATGGAAGGTGTGGTAAGCACTTTAGCCCAACGTGCCGCCAGCAAAAATCTAGAACTGATTTGCCACATTCCCCCCGATGTGCCCACGTTATTACGGGGGGATGCCAACCGCCTGCGCCAAGTTTTGACCAATTTGGTGAGCAATGCGGTTAAGTTCACCGAGCAGGGGGAAGTTGTCCTTCGCGCTAAGCGAATCTCCGAATCTCGCACCCACGTGACCCTCACGTTCTCAGTCCAAGATACCGGGATTGGCATTCCTCCTGAACGTCAGGCCGCGATATTCGAACGCTTCACTCAGGCCGATATGTCCACCACGCGGCGTTATGGAGGCACCGGGTTGGGCTTGGCCATCTCGGCTCAACTTGTTGAACTGATGGGGGGCAAGATTTCCCTTATTAGTGAACCTAACCGAGGCAGTCTATTTTCCTTTAGCTTGACCCTGCCCAAGCAGGATATAGCCCATGAGTTACCTCCTCCGGCGCTAACGGCTTTGCCACCACAGCGCCTCCTGGTTATTGAGGGCAATACTCACAACCGCCTACTCCTTTCGGAGATCATCGGCGCCCTTGGCTGGCAAATCACCACCGCCCGCAATCCCAAAGAAGGGATACGCCTTCTGAATGAAAGGAATCAAGATCGGGAACCTTATAACCTTTTATTACTGGATACGCGCTTCCTGAAAGCCGAGGGTGAGGGCTTAATCGCTCGCCTGCGTGAGGCCCAAGCCTCACCTTATCTTCCGATTATTTTGGTCACACCGTTGAACCGCACTTATACCCATGCCCAGGTGCAAGAGTTACACTGTCAGGCACAATTACTAAAACCTATCCGCCTTCAAGCGCTTTATCAGGTATTGCTCTCCCTCCTAACCCAGCAACTCATGGCAACACCATCCACCTCCACTGCCATCCGTCCCCCGTCTCCATCCGAACGGAAACTCATCCTCCTGGTCGAAGATAACCCCATAAACGCGAAGGTCGTCGTTAACCTACTGACGAAGGCAGGTTATCAAGTGGATACCGCCGAAAATGGCGTCCAGGCCCTGGACGCTATCCGCCATAAAACATACGACCTGATCCTCATGGATGTGCAAATGCCGGTTATGGATGGTTATGAAGCTACGCTGCAAATTCGAGCCCACGAGGGAAACACCCACCATACGCCTATTATCGCCATGACCGCCCATGCTTTTCGCGAAGACATCCAACGCTGCCTGGCTTGTGGCATGGATGATTATCTTGCCAAGCCTTTAAGACCCCCGCAGCTCTACGATACCATTTCGCGCTGGCTCTACCCTGACCGCGCCGAGAGGCTACAAAGCATGGAAACACCTGCTCCCATTTCACCATCTCCTCAAAACATTGCCTCGGATGCACTCCGCTCGCTTTCTCCTCTTCCATCGCAAGTAATGGAAATACCTAACAGTCGCCGCTTTCCCTTAGGTCATCCCAATTACCTGGAAACCATTCTTCCCCGTTTCGGTCATGAACCCGCCTTCTTTATTGAAATGTTTAAAGCCTTTGTCGACCAAACGGCACAAAAAGTCAAAGAACTTCGATACGCGGCGCAGAAGAACGATGCTGCTACTCTCAGATTATTAGCCCATAACCTTAAGGGCGTTGCCGCCAACTTTGAAGCCACTACCTTGATGGGGTACTGTACCCAATTAGAGCAAATAGCTCGTCAAAGTCGCCTCCAGGACGCTCCGGCTCTCGTTGAAGCCATTGCTGAAACACTACCAGAATTGCGCCATTATCTGTCTGAATTAAAAACAACCTTACAGGTTTCACCCCCAAAATCGGAAGGATAACCAATTATGCCCACCATGCTGTTGATCGAAGATGAAATTATCTACCACCGCATGTTAGAACATGCACTACGTCCGCTTGGCTTCGTCGTTTACGCTGAACTCACAGGCAGTGAGGGCCTAGAAGCCGCTCAAGTAGTCAATCCCGACATTATTATCACCGACATAAATCTACCCGACATTTCCGGCTATGAAGTGACTAAACGCCTGCGCCGAAATCCTCGCTTTTCCCATGTCCCAATCATTATTCTAACCAGTCAGACCACCCTGCAAGACAAACTGGCTTCGTTTGAAGCCGGTGCCGATGACCATATCAATAAACCATTTGAACCCGAGGAGTTGATTGCCCGCATGCGGGTGTTGCTACGACGGGCGGAACTCCTGCGGCAGGCTCTACCCGCCGGTGCTGTTCAAGCCCCACCTAAACAAGCCCGCTTGATCGCCGTGCATACCCTGCGCGGTGGAATCGGCGCCTCACTCTTAGCCGTCAATCTGGCGATTGGGTTAAGGGGATTATGGAACGTCCCCACCCTTTTGCTTGACTTAGCCATGCTCGCCGGGCAAGATGCCCTATTACTCAATCTTCCCCTGCGCCGCACCTGGGGTGACCTGGCCAACATATCACCTCAAGACCTGGATCTGGAACTACTGCAATCCATCATTGTGACCCATGAAAGCGGGGTTGACCTGATCGCTGCTCCCACTACCCCCACCCAGGCCGAGATGATCTCTAACGAAACGCTCTCCAGGGCACTGGAAATTCTCCGCCCCAACTATGACTACATTGTGACCGATTTACCCCATGATTTTAACGATGTTACCCTGCAAATTTTGGACGCGGCGGATGTAATTATCATGCTGGTAGCGCCCGAACTTTCGTCCATCCGCGCTGCTGCAGCCACCTTAGACACTTACACCAAACTCAACTATGAAAAAGATAAAATCAAGCTTGTGCTCAACTATACCTTCCCGCGCTACGCCCTGCCACGTGATAAGATTGAAGTGGCGCTGGGGCATCGTATTACTCTGGTCTTGCCCTATGTTCCCGACCTATTGATCCAATCGGTGAACTTGGGTAAACCTATTCTCTACTATCAACCGGAAGAAAGGTTCAGCGAGTTGCTTGAGGATTTTGCTTTTTACCTCAGTACTCCTGAGCACAAAAAGGTTCAACCCAGCATGCCCACCATTGCATGGAAGCGCGTCTATAATCGTTTTCTTAAAGCGCGTAAAACCGCCGAACGCAACCGTTAATCCTATTTGACCAAAGGAGGATCATCATGGTATCCCACTTCAAACGCCCCACCCGAATCGCTATCGTGGGCACCGGCAACGTCGGTGCCACCTTTGCCTACGCTCTGCTCTTAAGCGGACTTGCCTCGGAGATTGTCTTGATTGATGCCAACCGCGCAAAGGCGGAAGGCGAGGCGATGGATCTTAACCATGCTGTGCCCTTGTTGCCCCAACCGGCGCGCGTCTGGGCGGGCACTTACGAGGACTGCGCCACAGCGCTGATAACTGTTGTGACTGCTGGTGCGGCTCAACGGCCTGGAGAAACACGGCTCGATTTGGTCCACCGCAATGTCGCCATTTTCAAGCAAATTATTCCCGAAATTGTGCGCCACAACCCAAACACTATCTTGTTAATCGCAACCAATCCGGTGGATATCCTCACCTACGTTGCGCTGAAACTTTCGGGATTGCGTAAAAATCATGTGATTGGTTCCGGTACGGTTCTGGATACGGCGCGCTTCCGCTACTTACTGAGCCAGCACTTCGACGTTGATCCCCGTAGCGTTCACGCCTACATCATCGGGGAGCATGGCGATAGCGAGGTTCCGGTATGGTCATTGGCCAATATCGCCGGGATGCGTCTATCCCAGTACTGTTCGATGAACCAAATGGAATGCCAGCCCTCCATCCTTGAGGATATCTTCCAACAAACCCGCGATGCAGCATACCACATTATTGAGCGCAAGGGAGCAACCTACTATGCCATTGCCTCAGGACTGGTGCGCATTTGCGAATCCATCATCCGCGATCAGGGTAGCGTTCTTTCAGTCTCCAGCTATCTCGAAGATTACTACGGAATCAGCGATATTTGCCTGAGCCTCCCCTCGGTGATAGATCTGGATGGGGTCGAAAGGGTGATTCGCCTTGACCTCAGCCCCGAGGAAGTCGAGGGACTGCGCAAGTCGGCTGAGGTCTTAAAGGGCATCATTAGCACCCTTGACCTCTAAGGACCGGGGCTGAATTTATCTTGAGCGCTGGCCGGTAATTGCATGCAGCCAGCGCTCGTTTGGCTTTTCAAATCGAGCAACTGGCTAGGTTTCGCCGCTTGTCCTACCACCGGGGTAATACTAACGGGCGAATACGATTCCAAAGAGAATTTCATCCTTCAACCGGGGAACTGCCTACTTGGAGTACTGTTATCGCACCTTTGTTAGATCCGTGTTCCAACCATTCCGAAAGGCTATCCCAAACTCGCGCGTTTTGCCAACCTCGCCACGTTTCTCGAAAGTGAGTAAAGGCACGATGGCGTTCAGCACGGCAATGATCTTGGAATGCCGTTAACCCCGGCTGTAATCGGGCAAATGGGCGAGCATGTCCATAATAGGATAACGTACGTTCGTATTCCTGGGTTGAGAACTCGGGCAAATAGAGTAACCAAACATCCAGATCATGTACCGCGCCCAACAGTTCCTGGCATGTCCGAGCCGCTTGAATATACGGCTTGAGAGATTCTCCGTAAAGAGAACTAAAGGCTTCCAAAGTATAGCGCAAATGTTTCGCCCGAATCCGCATCAGATGTAGTTCATTGACGCATTCGGGACGCTCCACACAAACCTGAAGCGCAAGAAAATCGGACAGACGCTCGTGAATCGTCTGCCGCGCCAATTCTGATAAACCAGCATCTACAACCAACGGCCAGGCCATCCCCTTTACCATAGTCGCCAAAGGGACTAAAACCTCGCGCATCTCATCGGCTACTCGGCTCTGTTCAAACAACGCCAGAGCATCAAGCACCTCTGCCTGCAGTGCCGAGCGCTGTTGCTTAAGGCGCAGTAATAAGCGCGCTATGCCTGGGTGCTCTCTTTTTCCCACCTCTTGCAAGAAATTTTTAACACGTTCAATGTGGATATCCGTATCTCGGGCACTCCCCAAAGCGCGTCCAAGTTTACGGAATGCTCGCCGCCAGCGTTTATAGCGTTTGGGTGCAAGATATGGGCCAAAGACGGGCAATAAACTGCGTAAACGACGGCAGGCAACCCGCATGCGGTGCACCGGCTCGATATCCGTATTCTCGCGCACGCCTTCAATTTCCCCCACTAGCCCTTTCAAATACTTCAGTAAAATTTCACTGCCGTATCCGCGCAGTAACCAGGTTTCTGGCATTTAGCCCTCGATCCTTCACCCTTGCCCTAACCATAAGCACCCTGGCTATTTTGGAAGTAAATAGGTCTTGATGTAATCACGGAGATCCGAAAAGACGTCCTTTACCGGACGGGTGGCATCCACCGTAACAAAGCCGTATTCCTTAGCCATTTCATCAAACTGGGCAATCAGCAGGGACTGATAAATGCAAAAACTATCATAGATATTATTGGCGAAGCGCACATCCATCCCCGACTCCCAGTAATCGAATCCACGGCCGTGCACAATCCGTGAGACGAGAGTCTCAACATTGGCTCTAAGGTAGAAGACCACATCGGGTTTAAGCGCAAATCCATATACTTTACGCGCCCACTGTGGATCTGCTCCCCGTACGACATCCCGGGCAATGATCGAGAAAAAGTAACGATCCGAGAGGACAAAGAAACCTGCCTTCAGAGCAGGAATAATGTGATTTTCCAGACGATCGGCGAAATCGGTAGCATAAAAAAGGCTCATCGTGGTTCGGCTGAACGTATGCCCTTGTTTCGCCGCATCCAAACCGGGTTGAGTTAATGGAGAGCGCCGCAACCCGGTATCCGAAACTGCAATGCCCTGGGCTTCCAGCCATTCGCGGAGCATTTGGATTTGAGTGGACCGTCCTACGCCATCGCTCCCCTCCAAAACAATTAACCGCCCCGGCATGTCTTTAAGTTTTAGATAAGGAAATCCCTCGCCATAGAACTGCGCCTTGGTCATGCCGCCTCCTCGTGCGCTGTGGATGTAATCACGGCGGCTTCATCCATAACCCCACCTGCGCCTACCGGTTCTTCATGGATGACCTCCGATTGTCGCGCTTTGTGGGCCTCCCGTGCGCGCTGAGCCAATTTATCTGGCGTAGGCAGACCCTCCCAGCCACGTAGCAATTTACGCACCGTTTTACGCACGAGATTCTGTTGCGTTTCTACAGGTAGCGTGCCATCAATGACCGTAAAACCGAACTCCTCAATCATAGCATCGTATTCGTTGACAATCCGCTGCTGAAATAGGCGGAAACTGGTGACTTTATTGTCCGAAAGCCCCAGGTCCATCCCGGCTTCGTAGTACTTAAGTTTGGCCCGCCCCGAAAGGATGCGTTCTACAGCAACATTAACCGGAACCTGGAAATAAAATACCAGATCGGGCTGAGGGGCAAAGGCATATAAATTGCGCACCCAACTGCGGCTCACTCCCCGAGCGACATCACGGGCAAATGCGGTGAAGGCATACCGATCCGCCAGCACAATCACTCCCGCCTTGAGCAAGGGAAGCAGATAATTTTCCCAGCGGTCGGCAAAGTCGGTCGCCTGGATTAGACTAAAGGTCGTTGGAGTAAAGATTTTTTCCTTCTTTCCGAAGCGAGTCGTGCTTTTGACCAACGGGGATGAGTTCCACTCCGTGAAATGAACTGATTTGCCTTGTGCCTTGAGCCATTTATATAACAGGTCAATCTGTGTGGATTTGCCACTTCCATCAATACCTTCAACAACGATTAACTTTCCTCGGTAGGAATGCGGAACTAACACGGTTAACTCCTGTTGATTTTGCTAACAATCTTAACCTGATCAGTCAAATTTATTATATAACACGAACGCTTTTCGAACCAACCCTAAGCGGATCGAATCTGGAAAAATTACCCCATAGGTAATCGCCCTATGGGGAGAAAACGATGGGATCCACGGCTTCAAACGTTTAGATCATCCTCATCCATGCCGTCGACTTCAAAGAGTTCCCCCGTTGCACAGAAAACCGTTCGTTCACAAATATTGGTCACACGATCCGCCATACGTTCCAGGTTGTGCGCTACCCACATGAGCAGGTTAGCGAGATCAATCGTTTCAGGGTTGCTGATCATGGTCTGGACGACCAGACGATAGACTACGTTATAAAGTTCATCTACCTTGTCATCTTCCTTGGGGATTTCAAGCGCGGTGGCCACGTCTTCGGCTACAAAGGCCCCAAGCGCCCGATGTAACATCGAGACCGCCAACTGTGCCATCTGATCAATCTCTTGGATCGGGATGGGGATATCGGCATCACCTAAGAGCATGGTGACCTTAGCAATTCCTTTAGCATAATCACCGATGCGCTCGAGTTCGGTGTTTACCTCTAGCATGGCCGCCAGTTGACGCAGGTCATGGGCCATTGGCTGTTGGGTCGCCATCAAGATCAAGATGGCGTTCTCGATGGCAAACCGCTTTTCATTGATTTGCTGGTCCTCTTCAAAAATTTCTTTGGCTGCCTTAACATCGTGACGCTTCAGAGCATCCACTGCCCCCAACGCCGCATGTTCTACCATGCTTCCTAAAACGAGCAGTTCATCCTGAATTTGATTGATTTGGCGGGTTAGCGTGTTTCGCAAAGGCATGGAAAGCGTCCTTCCTTAAGGTCTAACCAAAGCGGCCCGTGATGTAATCTTCAGTGCGGCGATCACGCGGACGAGTGAAGATCTGGTTCGTCGGCCCATATTCGACCATAATCCCCGCACGATCTTCGTCTACGGTGAAAAACGCCGTGTAATCGGAGACTCGAGCGGCTTGCTGCATATTATGGGTCACGATTATTATTGTATAATCGCGCGCCAACTCCCGCATCAAATCTTCGATTTTCAAGGTAGCAATAGGATCCAATGCCGAACAGGGCTCATCCATCAAGATGATTTCTGGCTTGACCGCAATGGTTCGCGCAATGCATAAACGCTGCTGCTGTCCTCCCGAAAGTGCCAGCGCGTTCTTATGCAGGTCATCCTTAACCTCATCCCACAATGCCGCCTGGCGTAGGGATTCCTCAACCAATTCATCCATGTTCCCACGGTAGCCGTTGATACGCGCACCCCAAGCAATATTCTCATAAATGCTCTTGGGAAAAGGATTGGGTTTTTGAAAGACCATCCCGATCAACCGCCGCACCTGTACTGGATCCACATCGGGATCATAGATGTTTTTGCCATGAAAGAGTACTTCGCCAGTCAGACGTGTGCCAGGAATTAGTTCATTCATACGGTTAAAGCAGCGGATGACCGTGCTCTTTCCACATCCCGAAGGACCAATAATGGCAGTAATCTTACGCGCCTCGATTTGTAAATTTACATCTTTGACGGCGCGAAACGCTCCATAATAAACATTTACGTTTCGCATCTCAATGGCGTAATCTTTTGTGGCTGGGGACTTCACTGGTACGTGCGCTTGGGTCGCGATTCGGATGAGGGCATCAGGCTTGGATTCCATAAGGTATCAACTCCGCCACTAATTTTATCACATAAGAAAAAAGCCATCTCCGGCACGGTTTTTACGACATCGTTTTAATAATAACCCAAAAAGATTAAGGGAAAATTGTGATCTGGTAAACTCTCGCTTAAGTCATGGGAACCCAACCATATTTCTTCAGTCCCTCGAGAAAATAGCACCTTGGTATAATTGGGGAGCGTAACCTAAAAGGATGAAAAAAAACATGTCGGATATGCTGGACAAATTGGCCTTAATTGAAGCACGCTACAATGAGATCAACCAATTGCTCGAAGAGGTCGCAGATGATTACCAGCGGGCAGCGGAATTGGCGAAGGAACGCGCCGAACTCGAAGAAATTGTGACCAGATCACAGACCTATCGCCAGATGCTGCAACGCCTTGAAGAAGCGCGGGAACTGCGCGACTCCGATGATCCTGAGATTCGCGAACTCGCAGAACAGGAAATTGAAGAACTGGAGCCGCGCCTGGAACAACTGGAGCGCGAATTAAAAGCACTTCTCTTACCCAAAGACCCCCGTGATGAGCGCAACGTCATCATGGAAATTCGCGCTGGCACTGGTGGCGAAGAAGCGGCGTTATTTGCCGCCGATCTTTTCCGTATGTATTCCCGCTATGCCGAACGCCAAAGTTGGGAGGTTGAGGTCCTTTCGCAAAACGAAACCAGCATTGGTGGGTTTAAGGAGATCATCTTCCTGGTCAAAGGGAAAGGAGCGTATTCCCGTCTTAAATATGAATCGGGAGTCCATCGGGTGCAGCGCATTCCGGTTACAGAGGCGTCAGGACGCATTCATACCTCAACCGTAACAGTTGCTGTTTTGGCCGAAGTGGAAGATGTGGACATCCACATTCCCGAGTCGGATTTGCGCATTGATGTTTACCGTTCTGCCGGCGCGGGGGGACAAAACGTTCAGAAAAATGCCACGGCGGTGCGTATTACCCATCTGCCTACAGGTATTGTGGTTGCCTGTCAGGATGAACGCTCCCAACTTCAAAACCGCCTGCGGGCTATGAGCATCTTGCGTGCCCGCCTCTACGAAATGGAGATGCAAAAGCGCCAGCAAGAACTGGAAGCCACTCGACGGGCGCAGGTCGGTACGGGGGAGCGGGCTGAGAAAATCCGCACTTACAACTACCCTCAAAACCGTGTAACCGATCATCGCATCGGCCTTTCGTCCTACAACCTGCCGGCGGTTATGGATGGCGACTTGGATATGTTCATCGAAGAACTTGCCCTACGCGATCAGACGCAACAGCTGGCCGCCGGCCTTGATGAGGATGACGACGACAATAACCATCGCTGAGTGGCTTAACCGGGCCATCCAAACCCTTCGCCCGGCCACAGAAACCCCAGCCATTGAAGCTCAAGCCTTGCTAGCACATGTATTGGGGGTATCTCGTGCTTACCTCCTAACCCACCCCGAGCACCCCTTGAATGAGGTTGCCCTTGAATCGCTTGAACACCTTCTAAAGCGACTTGAGCAAGGCGAACCCCTGCCCTATGTACTGGGATGGCAAGAGTTCTACGGACTCCCCATAAAGGTTTCCCCAGCTGTGCTTATCCCCCGTCCTGAAACCGAAATGTTGGTTGAGTATGCCCTTGCCTGGTTGCGCGAAAATCCCTCGCGACGTAAGGCTATTGACGTGGGTACCGGCTCGGGCTGTATTGCAATTGGTCTAGCATACCACTTACCAGATCTTAAGGTTCTGGCTTTAGAGCGTTCTCGGGCTGCCCTCCAGGTAGCCCGAGAAAACTTGATCCAGTTCGGCCTAATGAGCCGGATTTACCTGGTACAGGCAGATTTGCTTAGCCCGGTAGGCGTCACTTGGGATCTAATCTGTGCTAACCTGCCCTATATTCCCTCCCCACGCCTGTCTACACTGAGGGTGATTCAATTTGAGCCACGCGAAGCGCTCGACGGTGGTTCGGAAGGGCTTGACCTTATCCGGAGTCTGCTTGAGCAGGCCCCCCCACGCTTAACCTCGGGAGGGCTGCTTCTGGCCGAAATTGACGCCTCACATGCAGACATTCTGCCATCCCTGGCCCAGCGCTTCTTTCCCCGCGCGCGGATTGAGGTTCGCCCTGATCTTGCCGGTTTACCGCGGCTGCTCGTTATCCAGACCTAGCACTTCCGGTAAACGTTACCGCCGCAGGGGAGGCAAGTCGGCAATTCCCTCAAAGAGATCTCGTTCGACGTGTCCATTTTCCGGCAACGGATAAGCCCGCATAAACGTATCCCGCGCCATCCAATGTCGAAAAACACGCCCCAACCATCCACTGGTCAAGCCACCTCCGCCCTGGCTGGCATGGCAGGCCGCCGCCTCTTCACGAATCGCCGCCACCTCATGATAATCTACAACCGCATTGACGGGAAATTCCACTGCCGCAATGGCGGCGAGGTCAATGTCTCCGTTCCGCCCAAAACGATGGGGGTCACGACCCGTCATCCGCATCAAACGGACGCTCAGGCGCAGAAATGTGCGCGGGATAGTGTGAAAATATAGTTTTGCTGGCTGATAAGGCGGCAAACCCTGGGCGTCGAGCCATGGATCGGGTTGTGCAGCCAAATCAAAGGCTCGCACGGTGGCTTGGTGAATGGCAATGTGATCCGGATGTCGGTAGCCTCCAATCGGATCAAAGGTGATGATCACCTGAGGTCGTAAGCGACGAATATACCCAATAATCTTACGCGCCACCTCATCAAGAGGCGCGTTGATCAAAGCCTTTGGATGATGGTTATCGGCACTGCCGGGCATGCCGGAATCGCGATAATCCAGAAAATAGACCCCCGCAAGGCCTAACTTCCCTGCCGCACAACGCAACTCCGCCTCGCGGCGTTCGGCGATCGAGCGATAACCTTGCAAGTACTTTTCATCCACATCACCAGCCTCGCCCCGCGTGGCACAGATCAAATAAACCTCCACGCCCCGGCGAGCATAGTAAGCCAAAGTGCCACCAACGCCAAATGACTCGTCATCAGGATGAGCCAACACCGCTAACAAGGTGGGTTTTATGACCAATTCATGCATCATAGGCATAACCCTCGTTGTCCCTTAGAAAATTAAACTGATAAACTCACGACTAATAGCGTAACATTTTAGGGTCAATCCGCTCAGCCCAGGCATTTAGGCCGCCTTTCAGGTGTTTCACATGCTGAAAGCCCGCCGCACGCATGATCTTAAGCGCGCGGGCCGAACGAACCCCGGTTCGACAAAACAGCACATATTCCGCCTGTGGATTTAATTCCTGCAATTTTGTGGGTAGTTTCTCTAACGGGATCTGCAACGCACCCGGCAACGCCGAAATCTGGCTTTCAACCGGATGACGCACATCTATCAACACCGGCGAAGCACCACTTTGCAAACGTTGGGCCAATTCCTCGGGAGAAAGATCAAACCCTTCGCCCGCCTCAACCTGGGGATGTGGACGCGCTGGCACACCGCAAAAAGCCTCATAGTCAATAAGATGCGTAATCTCGGGATGCTCACCACACACTTTACACTGTGGGTTTTTGCGCAGCGCAATGACTTCAAAGGACATATCCAGGGCGTCATATAGAAGCAACTTACCAATCAGAGGTTGTCCTGCATTTAAGATGAGTTTGATCACCTCTGTTGCTTGCAAGGTGCCAATTGTGCCGGGTAATACACCAAAAACACCGGCATCCGCACAAGAAGGCACACTTTCTGGGGGTGGCGGCTCAGGGAATAAACAACGATAACACGGACCGCGCCGGGCATCAAAAACGCTCACTTGTCCCTCAAAGCGGAACACCGAGCCATACACATAAGGACGACCGGTTAGAACCGCCAGGTCGTTTAACAGATAGCGGGTAGGGAAATTATCGGTTCCATCCACCAGGATTTCATACTCTGAAGCAATGGTTTCCGCATTTTCTGCTGAAAAGATTTCATTATAGACGTCTACCTGGATGAACGGGTTGAGTTCCAAAAGGCGTTTGCGTGCCGATTCCACCTTGAGCATACCAAGACGGTCTGTCCCATGGACAATCTGGCGCTGCAGGTTCGACTCATCCACCACATCATAATCTACCAGCCCAATACGCCCTACGCCTGCTGCTGCCAGGTACAAAGCAATTGGTGAACCCAACCCCCCTGTTCCAATAATGAGCACGGAGGCCGCTTTCAGTTTGCGCTGCCCTTCCATGCCCACTTCCGGGATAACCAGGTGACGCGAATAACGCAGCACTTCCTCTTGGGTTAACTCAGGCAACATGCTGCCCTCCACATTACTCATCCTTAAAAATAAGAGCCGATTTATCCGGGTTTCAATTGTACCGCAGATGTTACAATTAAGCCGTGCACGTCATCTTGACCCATGAACAAGCCGATTTTGATGCCATAGCCGCTTTGCTCGGTGCTTCCCTATTGGATGAGCGGGCATTACCCGTTTTGCCGCGCCGCCTCAACCGCAATGTTCGGGCTTATTTAAATCTCTATGGGAGTGAACTCCCGTTTCACGAGGTGCGTGACCTACCCAATGAGCCCATTGAATGCGTTACTCTTGTGGACACCCAATCCCTGGTTACGCTCAAAGGGATGGGGAAACATACCAAGGTGCGCGTGATTGATCATCACCAACCTCGCACCGATTTACCCGCAGATTGGCAGGTGACCATCGAACGTGTGGGCGCCTGCACGACTTTACTTGTCGAAGCCTTGCGCGAACATCTGGAACCCCTCAATGCCCATCTGGCGACCCTTTTACTCCTCGGCATATACGAAGATACCGGCTCACTCACGTATAACAGCACTACCGCTCGCGATGCCCAAGCCGTTGCCTATTTACTGGAGCAAGGTGCCAGCCTGCATCTTGCCAATCAATTTCTCAATCCACCTCTCTCAGATGACCAACGTGAGGTCTATCATCGCCTCTTAGCCAACGCCGAAACGCATGAGATCAACGGCCAAACCATTGTTATCGCCAAGGGAGAAGCCACCGGACTGGTAGAAGAGGTCTCCAGCATTGCCCATAAACTACGCGATTTATTGGATCCTGATGGTTTGTTTCTACTGGTCAAAACAGCCGAAGGTATACGCTTAGTCGCGCGATCCACAACTGACCGCATTAATGTCGCCAAAGTTGCGGCTCTTTTCGGGGGTGGAGGTCACGAACGCGCCGCAGCAGCCTTGATTCGCCTTTCTGATCTAGAAGTTAATAATGAGGATGAAGCGCTCGAATTTATTTACAGGCGCTTGGTGGATGCGTTACCCCAGTTGGTGGAACCAGCCGTTACCGTGGAACAGATCATGTCCCCACGCCCAATGGTGCTCTCACCCGAGACCTCCGCCCAAGAAGCCGCTCAATTGATGCAACGTTACGGCTATGAGGGCTATCCGGTGGTTAAAGAAGGCAAAGTGATCGGATTGCTGACTCGCCGCGCAGTAGATCGGGCCCTTGCTCATCGGCTTAACTTACCCGCCTCGAGCCTGATGGAGGCCGGAGAGGTCGTAGTCCGCCCTCAAGACCCGCTCGAAGTCGTACAGCGCCTGATGGCTGAAACCGGATGGGGACAAATCCCCGTCGTTGATCCCGAATCTCACACAGTCATCGGTATCGTTACCCGAACGGATCTATTAAAAGCATTAGGACGCAACCATCTTGCCGCACCTTCACGACAGAACTTTGCCGACCGCCTCGAAGCCGCCCTTCCCCCAGCGCGGCTGGCCCTGCTCAAGTTGGTGGCTCAACGTGCCCATCAGCACCGCTTGCCCGTTTATGTGGTTGGGGGCTTTGTACGCGACCTTCTCCTAAACCGCCCCAGCCAAGATTTCGACATCGTTGTCGAAGGGGATGCAATTGCACTGGCGCGAGCCTTAGAGCGTGAATTTGGTGGGCGCGTCACCAGTCATAGCCGTTTTGGCACTGCCAAATGGCATATTGCCGAGATTCGCGTCTCACTTCTGAAGAACGCACTGCACCTAGATGAATCTAATGCAAACGATTTACCGGAGTTCTTGGACTTGATTAGCGCACGCACGGAGTTTTATGACTATCCCACCGCTCTGCCTACCGTCGAGCGCAGCAGTATCAAACTCGACCTTCATCGCCGTGATTTTACGATCAACACCCTGGCGCTGCGCTTGGATGGGCGGCATTACGGAGATCTTTACGACTATTGGGGCGGATACGCCGATCTTCAACGAGGGTTGATCCGTGTCTTGCATTCTCTCTCATTTGTGGACGACCCCACGCGTATGTTGCGCGCCGTGCGCTTCGAGCAGCGTTTTGGATTCCAAATTGAAGAGCGCACCTTACAACTAATGCAAGAGGCACGCGATTTACTCCGCCAAGTCTCTGGCGATCGCTTGCGCCATGAAATAGACCTAATCCTGGCTGAAGAGAACCCCTTACCGGCCTTAAAGCGCCTGGATGATCTCCAACTATTTACAGCGATTCATCCCGATTTACATTGGGAGCCCCATCTTACCGAACCTATGCGCAAGGTACTCAAAGACCCCCTCGAACCTGCATGGTGTCTCCCCGAAACCTGGGGCGGCACCCCAATTCGTCGTGCTTTGGCTTACTTGGTATGGTTCCTGCCCTTATCTACTGAGAAAAGCCTCAGCCTGGCACAACGTCTCCGCCTCCCCCATCATCTGCGCGAGGGATTGAAAATTGGCACAAACCTTGTCCCTAACCTAAAGGATTTGCCCAACCTCACGCCTAGTCAGGTCGTAGCACGCTTAGATGGCGTACCCTTGCCGGTGAGTTATGCACTTTACCAGTTATATTATGATAATGAAGTCGCTGCTGTTCTTCACACGTATGCTACCCGGTGGCGTCACATCCACCCCGTAACAGATGGCCATACCTTACGTACAATGGGTCTTACCCCCGGTCCGTCCTATCGTCGCATCTTATGGACACTGCGTGCCGCCTGGTTGGATGGGCAAGTGCAATCTGCGGATCAGGAGCGCGCCTTGCTGGAGCAACTTCTTGCCTCAAGAACATCGTGATGGATACAACGCCTGTTCCCACCCTTACCCGCAACTGGTTGACACATGTCCGTCTGCGTTACCTCCAGGAAGATGATTTACCGGCCCTGGAATGGGACGGCGTTTACACCCATTTTCGGCACGTTTACCGCGAGGCTTACCAGGCCAGTCTGAAGGGGCAAGCCCTACTGTGGGTAGCCGACCACGAAACGGCAGGGATCATCGGACAAGCCTTTGTCCAATTGGCCAGTTCTCGCCCAGAATTGGCCGATGGCGAAACCCGTGCTTATCTTTATGGTTTTCGCATCAAGCCTGCATACCGCAATGCCGGTTTGGGCTCTTTTATGCTTACCACTATCGTCAACGACCTGAAGCAGCGCGGATATACCTGGCTCACCCTAAATGTTGCCATTGAGAACTTAGCAGCACGAAGGCTTTATGAACGGTTTGGTTTTGTCGTGGTTGGTTACGATCCGGGCTGTTGGTCATATCTCGACCACGAAGGGCAGCGACGTTTTGTCGAAGAGCCGGCTTGGCGAATGCAAAAATGGTTAGGGGACCCCTAACTTTTTCTGAAAAAGAAGCCACACCGCCGGTCTTTGATTACCCTCCCAGGTATCCTTACGCCAAATCGGATGCAAGATGGAGTCCCATGCGTTAATGTCCGCGTCATCGACCCCATGAGTGCTCCGTTTTTCTGCCATTGAGCGGAAATGGGCATACCACAAAAAATACCCCTCCATAGCGAGCCAGGATTGCACCCGCTCACGATATCTTTGCCGCTCGATAGCGCCCAACTGATGATAACAACCGATATCCAAGATTAAGTCAAACGTTGCCTCAGGAAAAGATAAATTAAGCACATTCCCTAAATACAAATTGGCTGATATGCCTTGAGCGCGTAATTTGCGCCTAGCCCGCCAAACGGCCAGGCAGGATAGATCCACCCCGTAAACCTCCCACCCCGCACGTGCGAGCGTTACCACATTCGTCCCACTACCGCATCCAATATCTAACGCTCGTCCCGGTGGATTTGACGCGATAAAATCCATCAACTCAAGGGGCGAGACCCCAGTATCCCAGGGCGGGCGCCCCAGGTAGCGCCACTCTAAATACAACCGCTGCTTCAGGTGCTTTATTCCCCGCACAAACGGCAATTCGTGATTCCTTTTTGACAAGAACGTCGAGAGGCCTTAAAATAACAAGGCTGTGATTCTAGGATAAGAAGGGTTGAGCGCATGAAAGAGTATACCACTGAGTTCATTCGGAATGTTGCATTAGTCTCTCACAGTAGCGCCGGCAAAACCATGCTAACCGAAGCCTTCCTGCACTTTACCGGCGCCACCACACGAATGGGGCGGGTCGAGGATGGCAGCACTGTCTCCGACTTTGATGAGGAAGAGATACGTCGTGGTATCTCGCTTTACACCTCGGTTATTCCCATTGAGTATCGTGATGTCAAAATCAATTTTCTGGACACCCCAGGTTACACCGACTTCATCGGGGAGGTCATTTCCGCACTGCGGGTGTCCGATAGTGCGTTAGTGCTCATTGATTCGGTCTCAGGCGTAGAGGTCGGTACCGAAATTGCCTGGAATTATTGCAACCAATTCAAGTTGCCCCGCTTTATTGTCATCAACAAAATGGATCGGGAAAATGCCAACTTCCAGAAAGCGTTGGCATCAATCCAAGAGTTCTCCGAAGTTCGCCTGGTGCCGGTGCAATTACCGTGGGGTGAAAAGCAAAACTTCCAAGGGGTCATTGACCTAGTTACCATGAAAGCCTACAAGGGCGAGGGGAAAACAGCAGTGGACATTCCTGCTGAATACCGCGCTGCGGCAGAAGAAGCCCGCGTGGCATTGGTGGAAGCCGCCGCCGAAGGTGATGATGAACTGCTGGAGAAATATCTCGAAAGCGGTTCTTTGACAGATGAAGAGATTATACGCGGTTTACGGGGCGCGCTACGGAATCACACGGCATACCCGGTCTTCGTTACCGCTGCTACCGCCGAAATTGGTATTGCACCGCTGTTAGATGCCATTGTGGACTTGTTGCCCTCCCCCGCAGATATGCCCCCTGCTCGGGCAATTGGCAAGGACGGCGAGGAAGAACTACCCGCCTCCGATAGCGGCCCACTCGCCGTTTATGTGTGGAAAACCACCGCGGATCCCTTCGTTGGGCGTCAGACCTTCTTCCGCATTTACTCTGGTCTTCTGGCCTCAGATACACGCGTCTGGAATCAGAGCAAAGGGGTAGAAGAGCGCCTTGGCACCCTCAGCGTACCGCGTGGCAAGGAATTGTTCCCGGTTAAGACCCTTCACTGCGGTGATATCGGCGTCGTGCCCAAACTCTCCGAAACCGTCACTGGTAATACCCTCTGCGATAAAGCCCATCCCTTAACCTTGCCCATTCCTGAGTATCCGAAAGCCCTGTATCAGGTCGCCATTGCGCCTAAGACCCAGGCCGATTCGGCGAAGATCACCCCAACGTTGACCCGCCTGTGCGAAGAGGACATGACTCTCTCCTGGCACATGGAGCCTGCCACCAACCAAACTATCCTCCAGGGCATGGGCGATCAACACATTGAAGTCGCCGTGCGGCGGGCGGAGACCAAATTCCAGGTTGGGTTAGTGATTAGCGAACCCAAAGTTCCCTATCTCGAAGCTATCACCAAGAAAGCCAGTGCCATGTACCGCCACAAGAAGCAAACCGGCGGGGCCGGGCAATTCGGTGAGGTTCACCTGCGTATCGAGCCGCTAACCCCGGATCAGGAATTGGAATTCGTCTGGGAAGTCTTTGGCGGCGCCATTTCCTCATCCTTTGCGCCCTCCATCCAAAAGGGTATCCAGAGTGTGATGAAGGAAGGCGTCCTGGCCGGATACCCCATCCGCGGTATTAAGGTGGCCGTATATGATGGTAAAGAACACCCGGTAGATTCAAAACCCATTGCGTTTGAAATTGCCGGCCGTGAAGCCTTTAAATTAGCCTTCAAGGACGCAGGGCCAGTCCTTTATGAACCGATCATGAAAGTTGAGATCATCGTCCCGGAGGCCAACATGGGCGATGTATTGGGCGACCTTAACTCCCGTCGTGCCCGCGTCCTGGGAATGAACACCGAACGCGGTCGCTCGGTCATCACCGCGCTCGTGCCCTTGGCCGAAATGTTGCGCTACACCACACAACTGCGCTCTCTAACCGGTGGCCGTGGGTTCTTCACGATGGAATTTTACAACTATGAGATGGTACCACCTCATATCCAACAAGAAATTGTAGCGGCGCGACAAAAAGAACTCCAAGCCCAAAAGGCGGATTGATTCCGTCCCGATACAACGACAACCTGTCTGGTACGGGCTAGGTCTAGCCCGTACCAAAGTTTTATCCCGGATAACTAACCATGAGCACACTCGACCAGACCAACCCTCGTTTGGATCCCGAAGCCTTCTGGGATGCCATTCTTTCCCGCGATCCGAACCAGATTCGGGCTGCGTTTGCGCCATTGGGACGTGCGGAGAAACAGGCGGTTATGCAACACCTCTTTCGCATGGCTACTGAACCCGGCTGGCATCCCGAACAACGCCTTTCTGCTCGCACAGCACTCAAAGCACTGGGATTTGTTTCCGAGCAGTTGAACGAGGAAGAATAAGGTCTTTGTCGCATGGAGAGACCACAGTGAAAGATTGGGTTAAAATAAAATATCTTCAATACCAGGTAAAACCATGAGAATTTCGGTCTTTGGAAGCGCACGGCCACAACCCGGCCAACCTGATTATGAAGCGGCTTACGACCTCGGGCGGTTGCTTGCTCAGGGAGGCCATATTTTACTGACCGGTGGTTACATGGGCACTATGGAAGCCGCTTCGCGTGGGGCCGCTGAGGCGGGAGGTCATGTTATTGGGGTGACATGTGAAGAGATCGAGCGCTGGCGCCCAACCAGCGCTAATCGCTGGGTTAAGGAAGAGATTCGGGCTCGCACCCTCATAGAACGGATTTCTATCCTGATCCGAGAATGTGATGCGGCAATTGCCCTACCGGGGGGAGCCGGTACGCTGGCAGAAATTAGTTTATTTTGGAATCATCTGATCATCCAGGCCATTTCTCCCAAACCTTTGGTCCTGGTAGGTCCAGGGTGGCAGCACGTTTTCCACACCCTTTTCAAGGAAATGGAAAACTTATTAGCTCCTAATGAGCAACGTTGGCTAATTTTCGCTTCCGATTATCAAACTGCCTATCGGGAAACACTGAAAGCAATTCAATTTCTCCCTAAGGATGGACGAAACCCATGAGCACAGAGAAGTTACCTGCGCGGAGTGAAAATTTCTCGGAATGGTACAACCAAGTTGTGCTGCGGGCCGAACTGGCCGATTATGCGCCCGTCCGTGGCTGTATGGTCATCCGTCCTTATGGGTGGGCGTTGTGGGAGAACATCCAGCAAGCGTTAGATCGGCGCTTCAAAGAAACTGGCCATGTCAATGCTGCCTTTCCGCTCTTCATCCCCATGTCCTTTTTGGAGAAGGAAAAGGAACATGTCGAGGGCTTCTCACCAGAACTGGCAGTAGTGACCGTCGGTGGCGGAGAGACCCTAGAAGAGCCCTTGGTAGTGCGCCCCACCTCAGAAACCATCATTGGTTATATGTACTCCAAATGGATTCGTTCCTATCGTGACCTGCCGGTATTGATCAACCAGTGGGGCAACGTTGTGCGCTGGGAGATGCGCACCCGTCTTTTCCTGCGCACCCTGGAATTCTACTGGCAAGAAGGGCACACCGCACACGCCACCGAAGAAGAAGCGTTGGAAGAAACCCTACGTATGCTTAACGTTTATACCGACTTTGCCTACAATGAAGCTGCCGTCCCGGTGATTCCAGGTCGTAAAAGTGAGACCGAAAAATTTGCCGGTGCCGTGCAGTCATACACCATCGAAGCCATGATGGGAGATACTCGCGCCCTGCAGGCCGGCACCTCGCATTTTCTAGGACAGAACTTTGCCCGTGCGTTTGACATCCAATACCTGGATCGCAATAATCAACTTCAATATTGCTGGACCACTTCCTGGGGACTCTCAACCCGCTTCATCGGCGCAATCATCATGACCCACGGTGACGATCAAGGGTTAATCCTGCCCCCGCGTTTAGCACCGATTCAAATTGTTATTGTTCCCATTTACCGTAGCGATAGCGAACAATCTCAAGTCATGGCAGTCGTCACCCAATTGCATAAACAATTAAGCACGCGCTTCCGAGTGAAAGTAGATGATCGTAGTGAAGTCACCCCTGGCTTTAAGTTTAACGACTGGGAACTGCGCGGCGTACCCCTACGCATTGAAATTGGCCCAAAGGATGTCGAAAAAGGGGTGCTGACCGTGGCACGACGCGATATACCCGGTAAGGCCGGTAAATCTGTGCTTCATCCCGACAATCTAGAAGCTCAATTTGGCCAATTGTTAGATGAGATTCACCATTCTATGCTCAAACGAGCCACTCAATTCCGTGACGAGCACATCTTCGACCCCAAAGACTATGAAGAACTGCGCGAAGTTGTACAGCATGGCTGGGCTTTCTCGTGGTGGTGCGGTAGCGCTGAATGTGAAGCCAAAGTCAAAGAGGATACTAAAGCCACCACGCGGTGCATCCCGCTGGAGCAACCGGGGGGCGAAGGACACTGTATTGTCTGTGGGCAGCGTGCCACCCAGAAGGTATATTTTGCCCGCGCTTATTAGAAGCGGATTATGCCAGCAATCCCTCTCCATACCTTGCGCCAGCGCCTACAAGAGCTATTGCTCCTCTTTGAGGACACACCACGGTTCAAACGCGGGTTGAAGCACTTGTTGGATCAATATGCTGACCAATCCTACCGCCCTGGTGAAACCGTCCCATTAGCCAAAGCTTCAGAATGGTTATTATTGCCCCCGGTAGTTATTTATGAGATTGAAGCCACACTTCAGGCGCTTGCATCTCAGTACCCAGAATCCGCTCTTAATCTGGCTAGTCTTCTATGGGAGGAGGGCACCTCTCTTTTCGGTCATTTAGCCGCCACGCTCATAAGCGCAGTTCCCATAACTGGCGATAATCTTTCGATCATCCAAGAACATCTCACACAATGGGTTCAAGGAATTGAGAACTCATCTCTAATTGCTATCCTCGTGTTGGCCACCGAAGGGATAAAGAGGGAGGCATGGGATTCCTGGTTAAATCTGATCCGGGGATGGCTCTTCTCTGATTCATTGAATGCGCAAAAGGTCGCGCTGAAGGCTCTTCACAACCTGGTGGATGATCCAACTTTCGATAACCTTCCCCTCATTTTCGATTGGCTCACAACATGGCTCCAGGAGAACTTATCATCCACCCTTCCACAGGAAGCATTTGACCTACTTCAAGCACTGGCGGAACGCTCACCTGCAGAAACTACCTATTTTCTACGCCAATTGATGCGTTTACTTTCCCCTCCACATGCACGACGCCTGATTCGATCGGTGCTCCCTTTGCTCCCTGAGGACTATCGCCTGCGTCTTCAGACTGCCCTACGCCAGTTCTTACTGCCGCAAAAACAACCTCCACCAAGTGGTCAACCTCTGGTATAATATAAAATGCAGTGACTAGACCGGTGGGTGGGAGTAACCTGCCCACCAGGAGACCTGCTCAAATCAATTCAACTAAGGAGAAGCAGACGTCATGACTTTAACAAAAGAGGAGAAAAACAAACTGATCAACGAGTTTGGGCGCCACGAGGGCGACACCGGCTCACCCGAGGTACAAATTGCGTTGCTCACGCGTCGCATCAACCAGTTAACCGAGCACCTCCGGACTCACAAACATGATGAGTCCTCGCGGCGTGGCTTACTCAAACTCGTGGGTCAACGGCGCCGCCTACTGATGTATTTGCGCCGCAAGGATTACACCCGATATGCTGCATTGACCGAACGCCTTAACTTGCGAGCGCGATAAACGGAAGAAAGCGGGTGAGTAGATGGCAGCACGTTGACCATCTACTCACTTTTTTGAGACTAAAAGGGTCATTCTCCCCCCACGCGGTTGGGAGTTGAAATCTGGTGAGGACAAAAGTCCTCAATGGTTTTCAGTTCCTAACCCGCTGGGGGGATAAAAAAGAGGTAAAGGAGAATATGAATAAACCAGAAGCCAAACAATTTACGGCCATTGTTGGTGGTCGTCCGATTATCTTTGAAACCGGCAAACTAGCCGGGCAGGCTGGCGGTGCGGTAACCGTTCGCTTGGGCGATTCGGTCGTCTTCGCCGCGGCCACAATGGGTGACAAACCCAAGGAGGATGTAGACTTCTTCCCGCTCACGGTGGAATACGAAGAGCGTCTCTATGCCGGTGGACGTATTCCCGGCTCGTTCTTCCGCCGCGAGGGAAAACCCTCGGAAGAAGCCATCCTGATCGCTCGCCTATCTGATCGCCCCATTCGCCCCCTTTTTCCCAAAGGGATGCGCAATGAGGTGCAGGTCATTATGTTTTCCATTTCTGCCGATATGGAAAACCCCCTGGATATTTTGGCCGTCAATGCTGCCTCTGCAGCACTGATGGTCTCTGATATTCCATGGGGTGGGCCAATCGGTGCAGTCCGGATTGGGCGCATTGATGGTCAATTTATCATCAACCCCACCTTTGAGCAAAAGGAAAAGTCAGACCTCGATTTGCGCATTGCCGGCACTCGTGAAGCCATCCTGATGGTCGAAGCCGGCGCTAACGAAGTGCCGGAAGACGTTATGGTAGAAGCCCTGGCCTTCGGTCATCAAGCCCTTCAGCCGCTTATTGATGCCCAATTGCAAATGGCTGCCGAAGCCGGCAAGCCCAAGCGCGATGTGCCCTTCTTTGAAATTGATCCTGCCTTGGTCGAAGCCATCCGGGCCCGCGTTGCAGAACAAATCGAAGCCCTTCTTGATGCCCCACACACCAAGAGCGAACTCAACGATGCGATTGACGCACTCGAAGAAAATCTAGTGGCAGAACTGGCGGGTGAAGATGCGACCCAAGCGCGTGCAGTCAAAGAAGCTTTCACCGAGGTCTATCGCGCGATTGTGCGCCGCCGCATCCTTGATAAAGGCCTTCGCCCGGATGGCCGTAAACCGGATGAGATCCGCCCCATTTGGTGCGAGGTAGGAATCTCGCCTCGTGCTCACGGGTCGGGCCTTTTCACCCGCGGCGAAACCCAGGTCTTAACCTTGGCCACGTTGGGCACCCCGCGCGAAGCCCAGGAGCTGGATAGCCTTGAACCGGTTGAAACCAAGCGCTACATGCACCACTATAACTTCCCACCCTATTCAACCGGGGAGGTTAAACCCTTGCGCGGCCAATCTCGACGCGAAATTGGTCACGGCGCGCTGGCCGAACGGGCCTTGGTGCCGGTCATCCCACCCGAGGAAGAGTTCCCCTACACCTTGCGCCTCGTCTCAGAGGTCCTATCATCTAATGGCTCTACCTCCATGGCCTCTGTGTGCGGCTCCACCCTGGCATTGATGGACAGCGGTGTACCGATCAAAGCCCCTGTGGCCGGCATTGCAATGGGCTTAATCAAAGAAGGTGACCAGTACCAGATCCTCACCGATATTCAAGGGCTCGAAGACCATCTCGGTGATATGGATTTCAAGGTAGCCGGGACGGCCAAGGGCATCACCGCACTGCAAATGGATATCAAGATCAAGGGAATTACTCCCGAACTCATGCGTGAAGCCCTGGAGCAGGCACGCCGCGCTCGCCTATTTATCCTGGATGAGATGCTGAAGGTCATTCCTGCCCCACGACCTGAACTTAAACCACACGCGCCACGCATTACGATTATCAAGGTACCTGTGGACAAGATTGGTGCTATCATCGGGCCGGGTGGTAAGATGATTCGCGCCATTCAGGACGAAACCGAGACGCGCATTGACATCGGAGAAGATGGCACTGTGTACATTGCAGCCACCAGCGGCAACGGAGCGGCTCTGGCTCGCGAAAAGATTGAGCGCCTATGCGAAGTTCCGCAAATTGGGCGTATTTACACTGGGCGCGTTGTGCGAGTCACCGATTTCGGGGCTTTTGTCGAGATTCTGCCCAATGTGGACGGTATGGTGCACATCTCGCAACTCGACTCCGAGCGGGTTAAGAGCGTAGAAGATGTCGTGCGCGTTGGTGATGAGATTACAGTCATGGTCACCGACATTGACGAGAACGGACGCATCCGCCTTTCGCGTCAGGCCGTTTTGGAAGGCTGGACCCCGGAAGAAGCACAAGCCCACGATCGAAATGGACGTACCGGTGGTGCGCGCAAACCCTCCGGTGAGGGACGCGGAGGCAGCGCGCCACGGCGCCCCTCGGCTCCGACGGGTAAACCTTCGCGTGGTCAAAAGCCACCCTCAGGTGGACGACGCTAAAACATAAGCGCATCTGCAATACCGCCGCCCCAATATATTCAGGTGGGCGGCCTTTTTATTCCTTTCCCCCTTGAGTCGGCAGATAAGGCATGGGATAACCTGATAGTCCCAGACGCTCAGCTAGGGCTGCCCGCATTGCCAAACGGTCATCCCAAGGATATTCCACCGTTCCAAAGCACATGGATTGCTCATGCCCCTTGCCCAGGGCAATGACCACATCTCCTGGTTGAGCCAGGCAAACACCTAACCGAATTGCTTCACCCCGATCCGGAACCCGAAACACCGTTTCACCCTCTACGGCTCCCTCCCGAACTGCGGCCCGAAGCATGACATCAAGGATCTCCTCAAGCGATTCGGTACGTGGATCTTCAGCCGTCAGAATCGTGATATCCGCCAGACGCGCCGATTCCGCTGCCATAAGGTGTCGCTTTTCGCGATCCCGTAGCCCGGCTGAACCAAAGATGGCGATCACACGCCCCCGCGTCAACTGGCGCACCGTAGTTAAGGCGCGCTTAAGGGCATTCGGCGTATGGGCGAAATCCACAATGGCGAAGAAGTCTTGGCCCAAGTCAATCCGCTCCATGCGTCCGGGAATACCTGGCAAGTTGAATACTCCAAGCTGTGCTGCTTCCGGAGCCACGCTTAATCCCAACACCGTCGCCGCTATCGCCGCCAGAATGTTCGAAACATTATATTCGCCGATCAAACGGCTACGTATGGGAATAACGTGTTGACCCACATGAGCCACAAATGAAAGCCCCTCTGCATCCTGGCGAACAGTTTCTGCCCACACCTCAGCCCCGGGTTGGAGACTGTAAGCAACTTGAGGCCCCTTGACCAAGGCGCTCAGGTAGCCATAAGACACATCATCGCGGTTGAGCACGGCCAGACGTGGGTTCCCTTGGGGTTTGGGTAGCGTCGTTTCCAGAAATTGAAACAAGCGGGCTTTCGCAGCACGGTAAGCCTCATATGAGCCGTGGTAATCCAGGTGCTCATGGGTAATATTGGTGACCACAGCAATATCGAATTCACAAGCAGTCACCCGGTCTTGGGCTAAACCATGCGAAGTCGCCTCAAGGACAGCATGGGTGAGGCCGGAATCACGCATTAGGGCAAGATAGCGCTGAACATCAGGGGCCTCGGGCGTGGTGACATGAAATCCGGTATCCAGCACCTGATCCCCGATCACAGCGTTGACGGTTGAGATCATGCCCGCCTTTAGGCCGGCAGCAAGGAGGATATGATAAATCAAGTTTGTGGTGGTGGTCTTACCATCGGTGCCCGTTACCCCAATCACGGTCATGGAACGCGCAGGAAAGTTATAGAGCGCCGCAGAAAGATAAGCCAGAGCAAAGCGCGCATCTTGCACCTGGATATAGGGGACGGAATGAGAATAGGCATCATAGGGCTGAGTTCCCATAACAGCCACCGCACCCTTCTGGATAGCTTGGGGGATATAACGATGACCGTCCGTGGTCGTACCCGGCAAGGCCACAAACAAACAACCCGGAAAAGCATCCCGTGAATCCATACAGAGCCCCTGGATCATGATGCGTGGCAGTGGCTCAGGATTCAGCACTTCAATCGGCGTTTGAGCCAAAATGTCGTTTAAGGTAAGAGGTCGAGGAAGGGTAATCACCGAAGCGTATGGCATAAAGTGAATTTTAGCCCTTTACAATCAAAACCCCTGCCGGGATGGACAGGGGCATAACTTTTCAGGAAGCCCTGCGCTAGAATACGACCAAGAGGTGATCGAACTCACTGCAAATGCTGGCGCAAGTTTTGCAATTGCCCGGCCACCGAACCATCAATTACCCGATCCCCAACGCGGACGATTAAGCCACCCAAAATTGAGGGGTCAACCCGGAAGGTTACCGACGCACTCCCTCCCAAACGGGCAAGGATATCTCGTTTGACGACCTCTTGTTCTTCGGGGGTTAAAGGTAATGCACTGGTAACCTCTGCAGCGCCACCCGTCAGTGCCTCTTCCTCGAGCACAACCACCTTCCCATCCCGAACGCCGGAGAAGAATTCTGCCAACAATGCCCGTTGACGTTGTTCGTCCAGCGTTTCCTTAATCAGTTTTTGCGTCGCTGCAATGGCCAGAGCAGCAATCTGACCACGCATCTCGCTCAGCACGCGATTGCGTTCCTGCTCTAACTCAGCCAAAGCCTGCTCGCGTTGTTTGCGCAGCTCCTCTTCTTGCGTTGCCCGCACTTCACGCGCTACCGCCTCGGCACGCTCCGTCGCCTCACGCACGATATCTGCTGCCTTTGCCTGGGCCTCGGCAATAATGCGGCTGGCCTCTTTTTCGGCATTAGCTCGGGCTTCGGCGGCTACTCGGGCATCTTCTAAACCTTGTGCGACAATCTTGCGGCGTTTTTCCAACTGGGCCATGAGGGGCTTGAATACCCAGGCTCGCAACACCACAAACAGCACGACAAAACTGAGAATTTGAACAAACAACATCCCCAGGGAGATACCTAATTTTTCCAAGGTTCACTCCTTCACTCGAGGAATTAGAGCACGAAGAGCATCAAGAAAGCGACCACCAAACAGTAAATGGCGATGGCTTCCGAGAATGCGATACCGAGAATCATGTTCGTAAGCAGGTTACCATAAGCATCAGGATTGCGCGCCATTCCCTGCAATGCACCCTGTACACTTAGACCAATACCCACCCCTGCCCCTAGAGCACCAATCATAGAGAGACCTGCACCGATAAACTTCGCCGCCAAGATGATATCACCCGTCATGTTAAATCGCCTCCTCTCGATGAATTTTTTGTTCTCAAAATTAATGTTCCAACGCTCTAATGGTGTTCACCCTCGCCACCATGCCCGCGCGTAGCTTGAGCCATGAACACCATAGTGAGCATACCAAAAACAAAAGCCTGAATTAGGGCAATAAATGCCTCAAACACATACACAAACGATGGGATAAAGACGGGCAACAACGAGCCAACCAAAGCAATCAACACAAAGCCAGCAAACATATTTCCGAACAACCGGAACGAGAACGAGAGAATTTTAGCCAGTTCGGAGATAGTCTCTAGAAGTCCGACTAGGAAATCAATCGCCCCGAAGAAAGGTCGTGAAAACAGCGTGGTGACGTTGAAGAACTTTAGAAAATAGCGCCATCCTTGGGCTCGAACACCGATAACCTGGGTCATGAACACCGAAACCAGTGCCAAACCCACGGTAAAGTTTAGATCGGTGGAGAGACCGCGCACAAAGGGCGTTAGCATATATTCGCCCTTCTCCGTGGTCAGGGTGTACCAGACTCCTCCTAGGGCTTGAATTGCGTGACCGTCCTTTTCGGCATGGTGAATAATGCCGATCGTCTCTACGCCGGGGACCAACTTCATCAGGTTCGCAATCAAAACCACGAGGAAAATCGAAGCGAACCAGGGGAAAATTTCCTTTGCCCATTTTCCAGCTGAACTTTCGGTAAGGTTATAAAGGATTTCGATCAGCGCTTCTAAAGCCCCGGCAATCCCGCGCGACACCAAATCCCCTTTGCGCACTGCCCGCTGAACCGACCACGCGATCCATAAGACAATCAAGTCAACGATCAGCAGGGCTGGTAGGGTGTTGACCAGATAAAAATCTCCCAATGGACCGAGATGGAAAAGCGGCTCTTCGATAAGTTTTTCAGGTGCCACCTGAATATGGGGTTGCACTGGCGCTGCAATATTTACGGCAAATACTCCCAGAATAATACACGCCAGTACAATCCAGCGATTCACGCCCCAACGCCACTTCTTAGGTGTCGTCTCCAAGGTTTGCCTCCTTCAGCGTAGGTTTAGTCGCTTTCGGGGGAATAGGCTTTATTTTTGATACAGCTTTCTTTACCACGTAAAACATAGCCGACAGCGATATTGGAATGCTTAGAACCAATAAGCCCAGTGTGAACCAGGGTCGAGTTCCTAAGCGAGCGTCTAACCAAATGCCCCCAAAAACAGCCAGCAGCACAATGATTAAGGTCAGGCACCCCACCTGACCAGCAATGCCAGCGATGGTGAGATTGATAAATTGCTGCCTGCGGTCCTTCTCGGGCTGTGGCGGCGTCATGACGATGCGATTATAACATGGGCTAAAAAGTGGCGTCAATAAACCCACAATGCCTTTGCCACGCTTCCGGCCCAGGTATACCAGGGGGCAATCCAAGTACCGACCAGCAAAATACCCAATACACAAAATCCCAATGCCAGTCGCCAGGCTGGTCGAATGTCTTTTATCGGTTCAACATTAGATGTAAACCGATATACAGTCTTGAGTACAACTAAGTAGTAGTAAAGCCCAATGACCGAGTTGAACACCCCCACAAAGGCTAACCAAATCTGACCGGCCTCAACTACCGAGCCCAAAACCAGTAGTTTGGCAACAAACCCGGCAAAAGGGGGAATGCCACCCAACGACAGCAATGCCACCAACATGGCAAGCGCCAGCGGTGCCGAACGTTGCTGCAATCCCTCCAGGGCTTTCAAGTCACTTGATCCGATCGCCTGCTCAACGACCGCTAAAACGCCAAAGGCAGCCAGGTTGGTCACTAAGTAGGCAATCAGATAATATACGGCACCGGTCGCTCCAAGTGGTGTGCCAGCCGCAACACCGATCAAAATGTAGCCGGCCTGGGCAATGGAAGAATACGCCAATAGGCGCTTGGTATTGGATTGAACCAACGCCAGGTAATTACCGACGAACATGCTCGCCGTCGCTAAAATACCGATCAGAAGTGTCCAAAACGAGGCTTGATCGGCAAAGGCGCCAATAAGAAATCGTAATAGAACCGCAAAACCAGCCGCCTTTGATGCCGTAGAAAGATACCCTGTCACCGGTGTAGGCGCGCCTTCATAAACATCAGGCGCCCAAAAATGCACAGGAACAGCAGCTATCTTAAACCCAAACCCCGCCAAAACAAAGACTAAGGCTATTGCGATCAGCCAGAGAGGGGCTTCCGCCTGACGCAATGCCATCGGCAGGTCGTACAAGCGTGTGGTGCCGCCCATCCCGTAGAGCAGACTCAAACCGTATAACAACATTGCCGACGCCACCGCGCCAAAGAGCATGTATTTCAACCCGGCTTCAGCCGACCGCACATCATAGAGGTAAAAGCCGGCCAAAACATAGAGAGGTATTGAAGCGGTCTCAATGGCGATAAACAGCATGACTAAATCCGCCGCAGAAGCCATCAAACTTAGCCCCAATACACTCAGGAGAAGCAAGGCATAAAACTCCCCTTTTCCGGCGATCGCTTTCACCTGCATCGCAAAAAGCGCTGTCAGCCCCGCCCCGGCCAGGAAGATCATCCGAAAGACAAACCCCACCGCATCCAGGCGCAGTGTCCCCCCCCACAATAAACGCGGCGCGGAAGATAGGGCGAAGACGAGGCTTAATATCCCAACAACAAGAGTCCCAATTGCCACCACGCCACCTAACCAACGCCGGCGTGAGGCTTCAGAGGTAAATAAGTCCAATCCCAGCACCAGTCCGGCTAAAATTAGTAAACCAATCTCAGGGACTAGAGCACGAATATAGGTCACAGGTAGGGTTGAAGCCGTCACTTACGCACCTCCCACCAAGGCTAAAATGTGACGCACCCCTGACTCAACAAATGGGGTAAGCAGCGAAGGGAACCACCCTAAAAGGATCATAATGGCTGAGAGCAGCAAGATGACCCCCTTGTCCTTTCCACTTACATCTCCCACTTTATCCGCCAATGCAGCGGGCATTTCGTCAAAGAAAACGCGCCGCACGACCAGAAGGATGTAGGCTGAAGTAATAATAATGCCCAATGCGGCAATAACGGCTACCCAGGGAGCGCGTTGCCAGGCACCCAAGAAGACCGGGAACTCTGCGATGAATCCGGAAAAGCCGGGCATTCCCATGGATACTAAACCCGAAATAATGAACCCCACCGCCGCCCAAGGCATCACCCGTGCTAATCCACCCAAAGCGGGTATATCGCGAGTGTGGGCACGATCATACACCATGCCAACAATGGCAAAAAAGAGAGCCGTCATCACCCCATGTGAAAACATCTGCAAGCCAGCACCCAGCAACCCCTCATGGGAAAGGGTAGCAAAGCCGATAAGCACTAACCCCATGTGGGAAACGGACGAGAAACCAATCACGTACTTAAAATCGGTCTGCACCATGGCAATGGCCGCCCCATAGACCACATTGATGGTAGCCAGAGCCAGAATAAGTGGCGACCAAAATTGAGCCCCTTGTGGTAATAACATGATTCCTGTGCGTAAAGCCGCAAAAGCCCCCACCTTCATCTCTACCCCAGCCAGCAACATAGAAATGGCGGTAGGGGCGGCTACGTGACCATCCGGCGCCCAACTGTGGAAAGGAAAGATACCTCCTAATACGGCAAATCCCAAGAAGATAAATGGGAACCAGAAACGTTGAAAATCCACGCCAAAATCGGCTTTCTCCAACGCCAGAAGGTCAAAGGTACGCAATCCCGAATTGAAATACAGGGCTAGCGCTCCCACTAATGCCAGCACCGAACCGATAAACAGATACAACGTTAGTTTCATGCCACCATAATCGCGGGTTTTAGGATAACCCCACAACACAATCATCAAATACTTGGGAAAGACAGCAATCTCAAAAAAGAAAAACAAGAGGAAAAGATCCAGAGAAACAAACACCCCCAAAATGCTGGTGGCCAAGAACATCATAAAAGCGAAAAACTCACGTGGTCGTTCTTCGACATTCCATGAGACCAAAACACCCGAAAACAAGACTAATGCCCCCAGCAGGACCATCGGAAGGCTAAACCCATCCACTCCCACTGAGTAAGAGATACCTAAATCCGGCAACCAGGGATAACGTTCAATGAACTGGTATCCCCCAGCATGGGTGTCATAGCGCAAATAGAGCACCAGGGCTAACCCCAATACCAACGTAGCAGCAACCAATGCAATACCTCGCACCCAGGAGCGGCGGTTCGCTGGTAAGTTCAATAAGATCAACCCGGCCACTAGGGGCGTTAGTACGATGGCGCTCAGAATGGGAAAATTCATTCCTCACCTCATCAGAAGAATGTCACAATGGCTTGGTTGATCATTCCCAGGATCCAGGCTGGCCATAACCCGGTAAGCAGACTGAGACCGATTAGGGGCAAAATAACCACTAGTTCTAGGGCGTTCATATCCGTGAGCACATTTTGCCAGCGCGGATTAAGGGGTCCATGCAATACCAAACGTAAGGCTTTCAGGATATAAGCCCCTGTTAAGAACAACCCGATCGTGCTCAAAGCGGTCGCCAGCATAAGTTGCGGCCATGCCCCTCGCACCACCAAGAACTCCGATATAAATCCCCCCAATCCTGGTAGCCCTAAAGACGCCATGGCCGTGAAGATCAACATCGTCCCATAAATGGGAAGAATGGCATACAGCCCACCAAAAGACTGCAAATCACGGGTATGGGCACGATCATAAATGACACCCACGAGGAAAAACATCCCAGCCGCGCTTAAGCCATGGTTAAACATCTGCAACATGGCACCGTTGAGGGCAAGGTTAGCATCCAGACGGGTTGGAGCATCTACGGCCCGCCAGGCCAGGGCTGCCGCTGCCACGCCCAAGACCACAAACCCCATATGGTTGATTGAAGAATAAGCAACCAGGCGTTTAAAATCTTGCTGTGCCAGCGCCCCCAACGCACCGAAGATAATTGCTGCCACCGCCAGTACCGCTAACCAAGGCGCAAACTGTTGTGCCTCATTGGGAAAGAGAGGTAACACCAAACGAATAAATCCATAGCCACCAAGTTTGAGCAAAACACCTGCCAGGATCATTGAACCAGCGGTAGGGGCTTCGGTGTGGGCATCGGGCAACCAAGTGTGAAACGGCCAAACCGGTACCTTGATTGCAAAAGCAATCACAAAAGCCCAAAAAGCAATCGCCTTTACCGTGCTCATAGACAGTCCCAGTGGGAGATCTAAGCGCGCCAGGGCCGGCCAACGTTGGAACAGCACCACCAGATCAAATGTCCCACTGCTCAATCCCATAACTTGAATGGCCAGCAACAATCCCAATGATCCACCCATGGTATAGAGGATGAACTTAAGCGCGGCATAATGCCGATTAGCACCTCCCCACTGGCTGATCAAAAAATACATGGGCACCAAACCGACTTCCCAGAAAACGAAGAAGAGCAACAGATCTAACGCCAGAAAGACGCCCAGCATACCAGTCTCAAGCAACAGGAAAAGCACTAGGTAAGCCTTGAGGTTCTCTTTGATGCTGCTCGAGGCCAGCAAAGCCAGTGGTGTGAGTAACGTGGTTAGCAGAACAAGCGGAAGCGAAAGTCCATCTATTCCCAAGTGATAAGACGATCCAATGGCGCTATACCAATCTACCTGCTCCACAAATCGAAAGCCATCTACACTAGGTGCCGCATCAAAGCGCGCCCAAAGGGCAAGGGTAAGAACCAAGGGAATGAGAGAAAAGAATAACGCTAACCCGCGTAGGCTTTTTTCCGTACGCAAAGGTAAAATGAGCAAAATAATGGCTCCCGCCGTGGGAATAAATAAGATCAAAGTCAACCAGTGTGCGTCCAACCAGGTCATTCTTTGCTCCTAAAGGCCGAGTTTAAACCATCCCAATGGAGAAGAGTACCAACCCAATGAGCAGGATGCCCACCAGCGCAATCAGAAGGTAGACCTGTAACCGCCCTGGTTGCAGAATACGCAAGCGCGCTCCAACCTCATGCGTTCCTTCTGCCAATGCATCACCAGCACCATTGACCAGCGGACGATCAATAAATTCACGAAAGCCGTGGCCTACGGCTAACCCTAAGCGACCAATTCCGTGCAGTATGCCATCAATGATTTTCCGATCAAGCCAATGATAGGTGAAAACATCTGCAACCCACAGCGCCGGGCGAATAAACACGAGTTGATAAAGTTCGTCAAGATAATATTTGTTCTGCCACAACCGGTATAGCCCACCCAGGGGCTTAGCCAGCACATCTTGAACACGATCGCGCTGGGATTGATAAACCCACCACCCCAGGAAAAGTCCGCCCAGCGAGGCTAGAATAGAAACCAAAAGCGGTGTAGTTGTAAATATTAGGTGATCTGCTTCACTCACATGCCCTAACATGCCCCCCACAAACGCCTCAAACCAATTGGGAAGAACTCCTCCTACCAGCGGAAAAGACGCCGGAATGCCCACCCAACCCGCTGCAAGAGCAAAAACGGCTAACACCGCTAGGGGAATGGTCATGACCGGACGTGATTCCTGCGCCTGTGCCGCTGCCGCAGTACGTGGCTGCCCTAAAAAAACCAACGTCAGTTGACGCATGGTGTAGAATGCCGTTAACAGCGCAGCAACGCCCAGGGTAATAAAAACAGGAAGATTGCCCTGAAATGCTGCGGTCAAGATTTCATCCTTAGACCAGAAACCGGCGGTGATTAGCGGAAAACCAGCCAGTGAAAGCCCCCCAACCAGGAACGTCCAAAAGGTCACGGGCATCTTGTGGCGCAACCCGCCCATGTTGAACATATCTTGGGGATCTACATGTTCGCCGGTATGGTAAACACCATGCTCCATTCCGTGGATGACCGAACCCGACGCTAGAAATAGCAAGGCTTTGAAGAAGGCATGGGTAACCAGATGAAACGTTGCGGCAACGTAAGCACCTATCCCCAAGGCGGCGATCATATACCCGAGTTGCGAGATCGTCGAATAGGCTAAAACGCGTTTGATATCCCGCTGGGCTAAACCGATGGTCGCTGCAAACAGAGCGGTAAATGCACCGATAAATGCCATCGCTACCATCGGAGGCGTCAGCGGTTCTCCCGGCATCCATCCAGCAGAAAGCAAGGGGAAGAAGCGGATCATCAAATATACCCCTGCTGAGACCATGGTCGCGGCATGGATCATGGCCGAAACCGGCGTAGGGCCTTCCATGGCGTCCGGCAACCATACATGCAAAGGAAACTGCGCCGATTTACCCACCGTGCCGGTAAAAAGCAGTAACCCAATTAGCGCAGCCCAGGACAATCCCGCAACAGGCGAGATTGTGGAAGCCAGGATTTCAAGTACCTGGGGATTACCCAGAATTGCACGGTAGTTAAGACTACCAGTAAGGGCATAGAGCGCTGCCAATCCAAGCAGCATAAACACATCCCCAATCCGAGTGGTCAAAAAGGCCTTAACCGCTGCGTTCCGGGCCGATTCTTTGGCATACCAGAATCCGATCAACAGGTAAGAACATAACCCCATGACCTCCCAGCCGATATAAAGTGTTAACAAGTTATCACTGACGACCAATAAATACATCGCAAAGGCAAAGAGGCTAACTAGCGCGAAGAATCGCGCATACATCGGTTCAATCGAAGGTACACGATGAGGATGGCCATGAGCGTCTTTGACTTCGGCGCCGCGGGGAGGCAAACCCGGCCGATCGTGAACGCCCCGGGGATGACCATAATTGTGGTACCCCACACTGTAAATAAAGATCATCAAAATGGTCCAAGCCACAAAAAACAACGTTACAACAGTTAAGGGATCAACCTGGACCCCGATTTGAAACCAAGTATCTCCGGTTGGAATCCAATTTAACGCCGCACTCCAGGGGTGTTCAGCGAGGCGATCGGATTGCAGGGCGCGCCCAAACACGACCATGCTCCCCAGCCACGAGAGACCTACAGCCCCAATAGCCAGCCCATGGCTGAGGCTGTTACGCCGATAAGCAAAGGTCATGATCAAGAAAAATGCCAACAAGGGCGGTAGAGGCAATAACCAAACTAGGGTCTCAAATGGCATGTTGCTTTCCCCTTTATCCTTTGATCTAGCCTTTGAGCAGGGTCATTTCATCAACCACCACCGTGTGGTGGCGACGATAGGCAGAGATGATTAACGCCAGCGCAACTGCCGTCTCGGCAGCAGCCAGTACAAACACCATTGCCGCAAAGACCATCCCATTTACTTGAGGTACCCCCCGCACCTGCGACCAGTAGTGCCAGAAGGCCAAAAGATTGATATTAACTGCATTGAGCATCAATTCAATTCCCATCAAGATAACAATGGCATGCCGGCGAGCCAAAACGGTAAATAAACCAATGCTAAACAAAACCGCAGAAAAAATAAGGTACCAGGAAAGTGGAATCACGATCGTTCTCCTTTCCGTTCAAAGGCAATGTAAACCGCCCCGATCAGCGCAGCCAGCAGTAATACTGAAGCCACTTCAAAAGGCACGGCATACCCTTCTGCGTCTACCAATGCTTGCCCTAAAGGCAAGACAGCGTCAAATGTAGAGCCTAACTCTTGCAACCCAGTGTTTCCAATTATCCAGCCAGCCATGGTAAATGCCAGGATGGCACCAATCAAGCCAGCGATTCCTGCAGCAACCCAGGCATAAGCGTTAAGGCGAGCACCACTTTCATCTGTTCGCTGTGTCACCATAATTGCGAAAACAATCAAAATCAAAATGGCACCAATATAAACCAAGAGTTGGACAATGGCAAAAAAACTGGCCTCTAGAGTTATGAAAAGCACTCCAACACCTAGCAAGGCCACCGCCAGCCACAAGGCAGCATGCATCATGCGGCGTGAAGCCACCATCATCACCGCCGCTCCTACAGTAAGAAAAGCGGTGATTACAAATACCCATTGCAAGATACTCATGAAGCTACCCCTGTTTCAGACGGATTGATCAGATTTTCGGGTCGTGCTACCGGGCGCCCAGGCTGGGCGACCGGTTGTCGGCGCAACCTCTCCCGCGAGGATAACAAACGGTCCAAAATAACATAGGCCAAGGCATTAACACCCAACAAAACTAGAACTCGCACCAAAGGCAATGCTCCGCGCAAGAAATAATCCACAAGTGCAATGATTATTAAGAGGAGCAGTGCTAGTGGAGTCAAAACTTTCCAATTCAAGTCCATCACCTGGTCAATGCGAAAGCGTGGCAACGTTCCTCGCAACAAGATCATCAAAAGATACACAGCACTACTCTTGAGGAATAAATACACAAACCCTAACACCGGATAGGCCTCTGCACCTGGGCCGCGCCATCCACCCAAGAACAACACCGCAAAAATCAGCGAAACTGTAAACGCTTTGAGAAATTCCGCCACATAGAAAAAGCCAAACTTCAACCCCGAATACTCCACGCTATACCCTGCCACCAGTTCTGACTCGGCTTCAGGTAGGTCAAAGGGAGCGCGGCCAACTTCAGCCACTGAGGCCGTCAGGAATATCAAGGCCGGCAATGGTGCGAGGAAGAGAAACCACACCTCTTGGGCCCGGGTGATAGCATTCAAATTAAGACTTCCGCTGAACATGACCGGAACCAAAGCCGATAATGTCATCGGCACACTATAAGAAATAAGTTGTGCCACCGTGCGTAACGCTCCTAAAAGGGCATACTTATTGTTTGAGCTCCAACCAGCCAAAATAATGGCAATTTCACCTATGGCCCCGACGGCCAAAAGGTACAAAATACCCACATTGAGTTCAGCCCCAAACACCGTTGCCGAGAAAGGTATGACCGCCCATACCATGAGCGCCGCCGCCACCGAGAGCACCGGTGCTAAATTAAAAGGCACTCGATCCGCACCCGCCGGCGTAATGTGTTCTTTGGTAAAAATTTTGAGCACATCCGCAATGGGCTGCAACAATCCCCACGGTCCAACCCGATTCGGACCCAGACGGTCCTGAAGTCGTCCGATCAGTTTACGTTCTAACCACAGTTGTAGGATGACAAACAACAGGGCTGCCGTGGCCAGCAGTACTGCGCCTATTGTATAACGGATGACCAGTATCCATCCCTCCGGCACACCCCAAAAGAGCAAGAGATTTTCTAGCCACAGGCGCAAAAACGTGATCGGATCCTGCCAAAAAGCGGTCATTACCCCTCCCATGCAAAATCTTTCTCAAGGCTTCACTGCCAGTTGAGAGCTCCCTTGCGCCAGGCATAAAAAAGGCCACCCAGAAGAATGGCCAGGAAAATGATGGCTTCAACAATCGCAAAAAGCGGTAGCTGTTGATACGCTACCGCCCAAGGATAAAGAAGCACCGACTCTACATCAAAGATTAGAAAAGCCAAAGCAAATAGATAATACTGAATTCGCAGTTGCGTCCAGGTTGGTCCAACGGTTTCAACGCCACATTCGTAGGTAGCTTCTTTAATCGGATTAGGCTTTTTTGGAGCCAATAAACCGGCTAAGAAAATAGCGATAGCTGGTAAAGCAACCGCTACCAGCGTAAAAATTCCGATGTATAACCATGCGCTTAACATATCATGCCTCATGGATCTCAGGATATTTTCTTATCCTGGCGGGATTGTGCCTATCCCCCGCCTATGGCTTTATTCTATCAACGGGTTGCCATCTTGTAAAGCAATCCGAGTGTAGTTATCCAAACAGTGCGATTTTTCACAATTTCTCTGCATTAGGAGAACCGCTTCATCCACCATCTTTGCCATGTCAAGGCCATCACCCACATCAAACCACCCAGCCCAACCCAAATCCAATTAGACACTCCTAGTGGAGTCGCCACATGGATAGTAAATGGCCAAGCTAATATGGGTAACCCTCCACCATCAACCCCCTCCACCGAAGAGGTCTGAGCATAAATCCAAAGCGTCCCTCGAATGGGTTGGTCGGTCTGAGACATTAATCGCCATGTCAGGGTCATTCCTTTTCGGAGATCCACCACTTCCCGCCAAATCCCTGCCGGCTCAACATATCCTCCGTTTATTTCTAATCGCACAGTTAATACTAAACGCAAGGGAGAAGCGACTGGATCGCTCGGTAAGGGAGTACTAACACCTGGTACCCAATTCAATGATATTTTTCCCCATTCCCTGGGACGCAGGCGCTGAGGCCAACCGATAACGAGCTGCCCATGACTTAATGCCCCGACGGTATCTATCTGAATATCTTCACCCTCTGGTTGATTCGATAGCCATTCCAAATCGGGGTGCAAAGTGATCCAAGTCGTACGAGATGGCCAAAGGGCCAACCCCAACAGAAGTGCTCCGATTATGAGCAGACCAACCCGTATTCCCATGGAAACGGAATTTCGCATTTCTTTCACCACTGCCTATGTATGGGGTCTATTTTGCAGATATTGAACCAAAACAAGGGGTAAATAGAGAGGTAAGGATAGAAACAGACGCGTAAAAGACTGGCGCGCAGTGAGCGTATTCAGCCATACGGCTTGCAGTTTAGGACTCGTTACCAGGAAATTTGCCGCTCGCTTAGGATGGGAATACACCCACCGCCCCAAACGCGCCGCAAAACGTAGCTCCCGTCCCAGGGTCGTCTGCACCATACGCGTATAGGCTGCCAAATCAGCCCGGCGGTCAGTTAAGCCGATCTGCAGCGCTTGAGATGCCAGACAGGCACTCCATAAGGCATAGGATATGCCCTCACCCAAAAACGCATCGGCCAAATTGGCAGCATCTCCCACCAAAAGCATCCGTCGGGTATGTAAGGGATACCTTTGACCCCCAAGCGGAATACGATGACCACGCACAAGGCGTACTTGGCCCTTTGCTAAGTGCATATACTGCCCCATGAATCGTTCCAGCGTTCCCTTTAGGTCAGGTACACGCCCCCCATGTGCTGCAAACACGCCTACCGAAAGGTGACCCCTTTTTGGGAATATCCACCCATATCCAAAAGGTAGGACTCCGAAATCAAACGTTAGATACGGCCCTTGCGTTTCTAACCCCCTTGATGGAACATCCACCTCGGCCTCTAAGGCCACACCGGTAACACGACTGAACCCCACGAATTGACGGGCAATAAGACTATTTACCCCATCCGCTCCTACGAGGTAACTTGCGCGCAGAATTCCGGTCGGGGTCTCCACCTCCACATGGTCTGGCGTTTCCTCAATCCTCAAGGCTGGCGTACGATCTTGGAGATGAGCACCAGCCATCTGTGCCAACTCTGCTAACCAAGCATCAAAACGGTCCCGCATTACCAACGCAGCGACGAATGAGTTATCCGTTTTTTCCAAAATGACTTGCCCGTTCCAAGCCAACCGGCCACCGACCGCATAGACTTCAATTACATCCGAAGGTTCGGCAGGTAAACATTGGAGCGCACGCCACGTCAAACCACCACCGCAGGGCTTATAACGGGGCAAGGCCGCTTTCTCAAGTAAGATCACATTAATCCCGACCCGCGCAAGAAGATAAGCACACATCGTCCCGGCTGGCCCAGCCCCGACCACAATGACATCTGCGCCCATAATGCCCTCTTGTGCCCAATCAGGGTTTCTCCATTATAGTCGCCTTTTGGGGCATAATAAGAAAAAAACCCCTGAAACAGGGGTGTTAAAGAAGACTCAGGTAGGTCAGGTTCGGGCAACTCGCCATGAAGGCTTTGGCAATACCAGGATGCCAATGCTCGCCACATACATCAGGTAGGCAATGACCTCCGTGAGCGATGGGTTTGCATTATAGCCAAATAATGCCGTTAACACCTGGCCGATAAACGTGCTCTCAGGCAATAAATGACCGATATCCCAAAGCGGATCTACAACCGCTGGAATCCAGCCAATTTCATTAAACTCATGCACTCCATGGGCAACCAACCCAGCAGCGAATAAGAGAAGTAAGACATTACTCAACTGGAAAAAGCGCTTAAGATTCAAGCGATACGTTGTGGTGAAAATGACCCACCCCACAAATGCGGCCAAGGCCAACCCAAGCAACGCACCACCCCAAGTTGGTAAAGCACCTGCCGCAAAACGGGCCGCCAGGAGAAAAATGGCCAATTCAATTCCCTCACGACCAACCGCCGTAAAAGCCACCAGGAAAAGGCCCCAAGCGCCGCGGCGTTGAGTTTCAACTCGCACGTCATGCTCTAATTCGCGACGAATTGCAGCACCCTGACGATGTAACCAGAGGATCATCCAGGTCAAAAGACCAGCCGCCAGTAGCATCATCACGCCCTCAAAAGCAGCTTCTGCCTGCCCTTCCAGTTCCATACCCAGGGCATTCAAGCCCCAACCCACGACCAGGCTACCTCCCGCTGCTGCCGCTACCCCCAACCACACTGACCGTTTAAGGGACTGCAATTGAAACTTTTCCAGCGCCCCCAAAAGAATGCCGATAACCAGGGCCGCTTCCAGCCCTTCACGTAATGCCAGCAAGAAAGCAGCAAACATGATGCAAACACCTCACAGTAATGGGATTTTTACGGCTGTTTCTGTTGGCTCTGGCCAAGTCAGAAAATAATGCCCACACGCATATTTTATCATATTTTTAGATATATTTGATAAAAATTCGCTTTAATACCAAAAAGAAAAACCCGGAAAAACTTCCGGGTTCCTGGAACGATTCCTGGGTATGATCTATTTTAACGAGAGCCAGGATTTTACTCTCGTGGTTAACATACTATAGAGGGGACAACGGTCATAAACTGCGCTGAAGATTAACCCCAATCCGACAGCTATTAGAATCCAGGAGGCGTTATTGTTCCATCCCAATACCAACACAATGGTCCCGCTTATCAGACGCAATAATCGCTCGGTCAATCCCAACGAGATGTGTGGTGTTTGCCCCCGAGTCAATGCATCAAACAACTGGCCTAACGTCGCTTCGGATTGTAAACCCATTCGACGGAATACTTCTTTGCCCCGATCAAAACCGATTAGGGTTGGGATACCTAGAATGTTCAAGGTCTGCACCAACTCAGGCGATTCATCTGCGTTTACTCGGACAAGTTCTACCTGGCCCGCATATCTCTGAGCCACCCGTTCTAACACTGGCGCCATTACCCGGCACGGTCCACACCAAGGAGCCCAAACCTCAACAACAATGGGTAAGGATGATTGGTTAAGCGTACTTTGCCATTCTTCAAGATTCATTGTCAGTGTCCCTCCGTGGGACAATTAATTGGCTTGCCAGTAGTAGCTCCAGCAAGCCAACCATACAAACGATTGAACTAGGACCCTAAGCCTTGTTGGTGCGGATCTTAAAGAGCGCATATAGCGGGCACCATCCTAGCAGACCGGTAAGCAAGGGCACAAAACCCAAAATCTTAAAGGCAACGCCCCAACCCCCACTAACGAAACCACCCCAGCCTAAAACCAATAACACTAAACCTAGCACGATCCGCACAACACGATCCCAACCGGCTTCATTTACACGCATGGCTGACCTCCCATAACCTAAAAATTTTCTTTCTAATAAATTGGATGCACTTGGTCCCCAAAGGTTACATATGAAGCCCTTATTGATGCCGACGAGACGAAGGAATACCCATCAAGGCCAGATTTGAGAAGAGAAACAAAACCCCAAAAATGAGCATCAGCGGGGTGTAACCCACGGCATCGGCAATCGGTCCACCAATGTAGGCCCCAATTGCCCCCGCTCCCGCCCCGGCCAGGTTAGAAAGCCCCAAAAAACGCCCGGCGTGCTCTTCCGGAACAATTTCGGTTCCCAAAGCCCAGTTCGCCGCATAAAAAAGGCCAGTTGCAGCTCCTAAGACGGCACCGGCAACACGCAACAGGGCTAAATCAGGTGCCAACACCACAATCGCTGCCCCCAGTGCCGCCATGCTCCCCGCCAGCAATAGAATAAGGTGTTTACCAAAGCGGTCGCTTAGCCAACCACTGGGGAGGGTTGAGAGCAAAACGAAAATTCCCACCACCATCACGATACTGGCAGCCGGTGCCGCTGCCCGTTCCCCTTGAAGGTCCACAAACCGCTCTTGCAGATAATAAATAAGAAAAGTGGCCAGATTGGTTGAGCCCACCAGATAAGACAAACGATTCACCACCCACCAAGGAAAACCCGGTGCCAATTTCCAATCTCGACCCAATCCTATGCGCAGACTTCCCAAAACACCGCCTACAACCGCGATCATGATCATCAACAAACCTAGAGCACCGATTAGCCAGCGCCGCCATTCCAATGTCAGGGGTTGGGTGACCGCTACTCCCCACCGAATGACCAATCCACTCCCAAGGATAATGGCCGTGAACAACGCTGTCATTAGCAATAACCGAAAGAAAGGTCGCCAATCCAACGACACGGGTGGGGTTGTCAAACGGCGTTCGGAGATGGTCATGGTAACCCCTGCACAAATGACAAGCACACCGATGACGGCGCCGATGCCTCCCCACAAATTTCCGTTGCCGATCAAACGTGCTACCACGAAGGAAACAAAGATGAGCGGCAAAGGCAGTTCCAGAAACGCCTTTACCCCGGAGAAGCGTCCCCGCAGTGATTCGGGCACCAGATCAGGGATCAGCCCTTGCGTGGCCGCGTGGGCAATATTCGAACTGATCATTGAGAAAATATACAGCCCAAAGAGCACCCAAAAGCCCTCTAGTCCATGCAAACCTGCCGCGACACCCATTAGGATGAACGCGATCACTTCCCCCACTGTCCCTACCAGGATGAACGGACGCCGCCTTCCCCATGGATGAACACTTCGATCCGAAAGCATGCCCATCAGCGCCTGGGTTAGCAGAGCAACCATCAACGCCCATAGGCGGATAACACCCAGGTAGGTACCCTTGGCAACCTCCCCCACAAACTGTTGCACTAATAATGGGACGATAATTGGTGATATCGTTTGACCGCGTGTGGTGAGGGCAAACCAATACAAGTTATATCGAATGTAATCGTACCAGCGGGGATGGGGAGGGTTGGACACAGAAACACCTCGCTTATCATCAAGAATGGCAGGATGGATTCATTTTAGCAAAAGGTTGTATCATGAGGTGTAAGTGCGCGGGATATTCTCAGCGCAACCTTTATGACCCACACGGGTTAGGTAAAATAGTGCCAGCCCTTGAACCATAAGGAGTAAACGATGCCAAACGAACGAACCCGTAAAGTTGTGGTTACCGGTGTTTTGGGTGCGATTGCCATATTCCTGGGCCTAACCCGTCTAGGCTTCATCCCTTGGTTTACCGGCGCCTCGTTGACGATCATGCATGTGCCGGTCATTATTGGCGCCGTCCTCGAAGGTCCGGTTGTGGGTTTGGGAATTGGATTTATTTTTGGCGCCTTCAGTATGCTTCAGGCTGCCATTGCCCCGACCGGACCCGCGGATGTCTGGTTCACTAACCCGCTTATCTCTGTTATTCCCCGGCTCTTCATTGGGCCAGTGGCCTGGTTGGTTTGGCGTGCTTTGGAACAGTGGCCCGGAATCGCCTTGCTCATCGCCGGTATCGCAAGTAGCCTGACCAATACTATCCTGGTACTCGGTGCCATTGGTCTGCTTGGTCTTCTTCCCTGGCCAGCGATGCTGCCAATTGTGGCGTTAAACGGAATTCCAGAAGCAGTTGCATCGGCGCTACTCACACTGGCCGTCGTAAGCGCCTACCGCCAACTACCTCGTCGCGCCCAAGGAGCCCGCTTATAGAAGCAGGATTACACCTGCCAACCCAACTGCGATCAACAGGAACAACCAGTCCCCCGTCGTCCACGGATGCCCTCTGCGGGGGCGCTCTGCGGCGGGATTGCTATATCCCCGCGCCTCCATTGCCAGCGCCAAGGTTTCGGCTTTGCGCAAAGTCAGCAAAAAAAGGGGAATCAGCAGGGGATATAGCTGCCGCACCCGCGCAACCAACCCACCTCGTCCGCTTCCCCAAATGGCCCCGCGTGAGGCTTGTGCTTTAGCAATTCGCTCAAGAATAAGCGCCAGGTAGGGAATAAAGCGCAATGCAATTTGAACTGCCATGGCTACATCACGCGCAGGTATGCCAATAAACCTGAGCGGATACAGCAACTGACGCAATGCCCGCACTATCTCGGTATTTGAAATGCAATACGAGCCTAAAAGTAACCATAACAATAACACTGCAAACCGGGTTCCTAACATCAACCCGGCCATTACACCTCCCTGGCTAATACGCATCCATCCCCACTGCACCACCCAGCTCCCTTCAACACGATAAGACACCCAAATAGTCTGAATCAGCATCAAAAAGAGGAGAAACGGCAGCGGCAAAAGCAGGCTCCGCAATGGGTAACCCCAGCCAACGCGCGCCAAACGCAATATCAGAAGCGCCCCCAATAAAGCCAGAATGAGCCCTCTCAAATGCAGGCTGAACACCACTGCCAATACAATGCCGGTTAAAGCCAATACCTTAACTCGTGGTTCACGGCGATGCACTACCGTGTCCAGAGGGAGATACTGCCCCAAAGAGATCAAACGCAAATATTCAAACGACTCGCTCATGAACCAACCCCTAAGGCCTTTTGCACAGCAGTGATCAATTGAGCCTCGTGGTTCACCCAGGGTACCGGCCAACCTTTTTGACGAAGGCTGAGTATCACATGGAATAACAAAGGAGTCACCAGACCACTGGTCTGTAGCGACAGACCATTAGCAAAAACTTGCTGGGGTAAACCGCCCGCCCAATGAGTGCCTTTTACGAGAATCTCCACTCGGTCGATGAGGGGAAGTAAATCATCCAAATGATGGGTGGCAATCACATGGGTCACACCGTTGGCCTTTAACTGATTCAGACTCAGCAGTAGCCCGCGCCGAGACGCCGGATCTAATCCTGCTGTGGGCTCATCGAGTAACAACACCTTGGGCCGCATCGCCAAAACCGAAGCCAATGCCACTTTCCGCCGCTCACCACCACTTAGCGTGAAAAGCGGGCGGTCTTTGTAGGCGTCAAAATCCAGCCCTACCATGCCTAACGCCCATCGCACGCGCTCGCGCAATTCCTTTACCCCCATTTGGCGCGGAGCAAACGCGACTTCATCCCCAACGTAGGTTTCAAAAAATTGCACTTCAGGATTCTGCATCAATAGGCCAGCATACTGCCGCACTTGACGGAGATCAAGATTGGCCGGCAAGGTAAATGGACCCACCCGCACCTCTCCCTTCTGTGGCAAAAGCAACCCATTTAGATGCTGGAGCAAGGTTGATTTACCTGAACCGGTTGCGCCCATCAAGGCCACGGCCTCACCCTCACCCACCTGCAAATCTACGCCCCGTAATGCCACATGAGCCATCGGGGTGCCTCGTAAATAGGTATGGCCCAATCCCTTCACCTCAATCAAAGCTGAATCCAACTCGCGAGAATTTTCACTAATATTTATTGAATTCCCCTTCGCATCACCCGGAAAAGGTGGGATATTGTTTATTAGATCTTCCGGTTGGAGCACCCTTGCGGGGAAACCCGCATAGATAAAATGTAACTTTTGAGCCAGGCGCAGGGTGGGTGGAATTTCGAGCCCCAGAGATTCAAGGCGACCCGGATTGGCAAACACAGTTTCGGGCGAGCCATCAAGAACAATACGTCCATGGTGCATGACAATCACCCGCCGAGCACGTGCCGCTTCATCCATGTGATGCGTGACGTGGATCAGAGTAATCCCCTCGCGATTGACGGCTTCTGCCAAATCCAGCAAACGCATCCGCCCTTGAGGATCTAGCATCGTAGTTGCTTCGTCCAAAACCAGACAACGCGGGCGCACTACCAGCACCCCGGCTAACGCCAAGCGTTGGATCTGTCCCGCTGAGAGCAAGTGCGGCGGACGTTGCCGATGTTCCCACAGTCCCAACACCTGGAGCATCTCTGCTACCCGTTGGCGTATCTCCGACTCAGCCAATCCCAGGTTTTCCAGCCCAAACGCCACGTCCTCTTCCACCACACTGGCAACGATTTGATCTTCGGGAAACTGGAAAACCATCCCCACAGATTGGCGGATAAACGGGTGTGCAGTCACGTCCCGCGTATTCCATCCTTCTATCCACACATCCCCTTTTTCAGGCAATAACAGAGCATTAAAATGACGAACCAAGGTGGATTTACCCGATCCGTTCGCCCCAATGATAGCAATGTATTCCCCGGCTTCTATCTCTAGATCAATGCCTCGTAAGGCCGGCCAGATCTCGCCGTTTGGAGCACGATAAACGTAATGAAGATTTCTTACACAAATCTGGGGTCTTGTCATTGCCCCGCAATTCTAACACAGCCACATAAACGCCGACGGTGAATTTGGACGCCAAAGACAACCTCAGATACAATTAGGACAGCCTCAAATCCCCTAAGTGGAGATTGGTCATGACATCCAGTTTACGTCCTTTTTTTGCCCCCAAGGGTGTGGCTCTTATTGGCGCCTCTGACAACCCTTCAAAACTTGGCCACGGTATCTTAAGAAACATGGTCTCTTATGGCTACCAAGGTGCCGTCTATCCGGTCAACCCGAAAAGTACCCGCATCTTGGGATTGACATGTTATCCCGACATCCGCCAAGTGCCCGATCCGGTAGATCTTGCCGTCATCATCATCCCTGCACCGCTGGTACCCGAAGCCTTAGAAGCCTGCGGGGAACGCGGAATCCGTGCGGCTATTATCATCTCCGGCGGATTCAAAGAGGTTGGTCCCGAAGGCGCAGCCCTGGAAAAACTCTGCCTGGAAATTGTTCGTAAGCATCACATGCGGCTTATTGGGCCCAATTGTGTTGGAACGCTTAATCTTTACACTGGTCTTAATACCACCTTCATCCAGGGGGTGCCTGCTCAGGGCGGGATCAGTTTCGTTTCCCAATCTGGCGCAGTGGGCGGTGGTGTTATTGACTATCTACGCAATAAAGGGGTCGGCTTTTCCGCATTTGCCAGCCTGGGTAACGAAGCGGATGTTACCGAGACAGATCTCATTGAGTACTTTGCTGTAGATCCCAACACCCGCGTGATTACGGCTTATGTTGAATCAATTCGTGATGGCCAACGCTTTCTCCACGTTGCCAGAGAGGTCACTCGCTATAAACCCATTGTGATGCTCAAGGCCGGGCGCACGGAGGCCGGTGCACGCGCTGTTTCCTCGCACACCGGCTCGCTAGCCGGTGCTAACGAAGCCTATCACGCCGCTTTCGTGCAAAGTGGTGTCATTGAAGCCCAAACTGTGGCCGAACTCTTTGAGATTGCTGTGGCTTTAGATACCCAACCCTTGCCCCAAGGTCGCCGCATCGCCCTCATTACCAATGCCGGCGGCCCAGCGGCGCTAGCCTCGGATAGCCTTGCCGCCCATGGGTTAACTCTGGCCACACTAAGCGCCACAACGCGGCAAACACTGCGCGAGCACCTCAACCCAGCGGCACAGGTGGAAAATCCAGTGGATATGCTGGGAGGCGCCGAGCCCCAAGACTACGCTTTTGCGCTGACCCATACCTTGCAAGACCCTAACGTGGACGCTGTTTTCACCATCTTGGTGCCGCAAGCCCTGGTCAATCCGGCGGAGGTTGCCCAACGCATCGTCCAGACCGCCCAAGCGCAGGCAGACAAACCAGTCCTGGCCTGCTTCATGGGCGAATATAGCGTGGGTCAAGCCCGTGAAGTTTTACATCACGGGCGAATCCCTATGTACACCTTCCCGGAATCAGCGGGTTATGTGTTGGAGGCCATGGCCAACTATGCCCAATGGCGTCAAAAATCGCTTCTAACCCCTCAGCGCCCTCAGGATTGCCAACCTCAAGAAGTGGAGAGGTTACTCAAAGCCCAGGGTGAGCGACTGATCTGGGGGGAATTTGAAACCCGCCCGATTTTAGATGCCTATGGAATTCCCCTTATTCCTGGTGATCTGGCACGTTCCCCGCAAGAAGCGGTTCAGATTGCCGAGAATCTGGGCTACCCGGTGGTGCTGAAAATCGTGTCACCCCACATCCTGCATAAATCGGATGTTGGCGGTATTCGCCTGAACCTGAATAACGCTGAAGACGTGCGTACCGCCTTCTCTGAAATGATGGCGCACATTAGGGCAAGGCTACCTCAAGCGGAGTTGGTCGGCGCTTTGGTTGAACCCATGGCGCCCCAGGGTTATGAAGTGATTATCGGGATGCGGCGCGATCCTAATTTTGGCCCGCTGATGATGTTCGGCCTGGGGGGAATTTACGTTGAACTCTTTCGTGACGTCTCATTTCGGATCGCCCCATTGACCCGTGGGGACGCGTTGCAAATGATTAACGAAACCCATGCCGGGCGTCTTCTATCCGGCTTCCGTGGTCAACCGGAAGCCGATCTAGACGCATTGGTCGATATCCTTCTTCGCTTTAGCCATCTGGCAGTGGACTTTCCTGCCTTGCAAGAGGCCGAAATCAACCCCCTGCTGGTGCGGCCTAAGGGGCAAGGAACACTGGTGCTGGATTGTCGCATCGTGCTGGATGAAAATGAGGTTAATAACAATCCATAACCCTCCTATTAAACATTCAGTGGCGAGGGTGGGACTCGAACCCACAACCAACGGCTTATGAGTCCGCTGCTCTTCCGTTGAGCTACCTCGCCAGTGCGCCAAAATAATACTATGAGCAGGCTGTTTTGTCAACCGGCGTTGAGCCAAGAATTCCCAAACCTTACCTTGGAGTTCAGCAATGACCACGTTACTTTATCTTGAAGATGCCTATCTGCACGAATTTGATGCCATCGTTTTGGACCTAGATCCAGCCTCCAACGCCATTTTGCTCAACCGCAGTGCCTTTTACCCCGGTGGGGGTGGTCAACCGGCGGATAATGGCTGGTTGACGTATGCCGGCGCAACGATTCCCGTCATTCGCTTGCGCAAAGCCCCCGAAGGTTTATGGCATCACCTCCCGCCCGATGCGCCCCTGCCAGAACTGGGCACGATTGTCCAAGGCAAACTTGACTGGGAACGCCGCTACGCTCTCATGCGCACCCATACGGCACTTCACATTTTGTGTGGTGTGGTTTTTCGTGATTACGGCGCGCTGGTCACCGGTGGCGATATGGAGCCTCTTCAGGGACGCATGGATTTTGAATTTGAATCCCTGACCAAAGATCTGGTCGCGGTGATTGAAGAAAGCGTGAACCGTGAGGTGCAAGCGGCACGCTTGGTGCGCACAGCAATTTTGCCCCGCGAGGAAGCCTTCCAAATCCCAGATCTTATCCGCACCAAGATCAACTTACTCCCCCCCGAGATCACCCAGATCCGGACGGTCGAAATTGTGGGGTTAGATCTCCAAGCAGATGGTGGTACTCATGTACGTAATACCGCCGAGGTTGGCCCTATCCGCATCGTAGATTACAAAAGCAAAGGCAAAATCAACAAGCGTTTATATATCGCTTTAGAGCCATGGCCTCAACGTTAAGACTTCAGCCGAAAGCCAAACCACGCTCTTTGAGCGAGACGTAACGACCTTGACCAATCACGAGATGATCCAACACTTCGATATCCAGCAAGCGCCCCGCCTGAATCAACGCTCGGGTTAAAGTAATATCTTCCTGGCTTGGGGTCGGGTCGCCGCTGGGATGATTGTGAACGACCAGGATAGACGCCGCATTGCGCTGTATGGCCGCACGAAAAACTTCGCCCACACGCACGGTAGAGGCGTTCAGTGATCCTTTATACATCTTCTCGATATGCAAGACATGGTTACGGGTGTCGGTCAGAATAACCCACAAATGCTCTTGGGTTAAGGCAGACATTTCATAGAGCACTAATACCGCCGCATCAGCCGGGCTGTGGATGGCTGGACGTTCTTCCGGCGCAGCGGCGACCATCCGCCGCCCCAACTCAATAGCCGCCTTGATTTGAGCCGCCTTAGCGACGCCAACACCATGCTGAGATTGCAATTCATGAAACGAAGCCCGATGCAAGCCGCTTAATCCCCCAAACGTCTGGAGCAACCGCGTTCCCAATTGAACTGCATTTTCCCCTGGGACGCCTACCCGCAAGAGAATGGCCAGTAATTCCGCCGTGCTTAGGGCTTCCGGCCCCAGTTTCGCCAGACGTTCGCGCGGACGTTCCTGATCGTCTAAATCACGAATACGATAACTGGTTGAATTCCCCACGCCCTTTTCCCCTTTTCAAGACCGTACACCTTGAAGTCGAGCTAATCCCACAACCAATTGCTCCAGGGCTAAACGGGGTTCAAGGCTTCCACTCTTAATGGCTAAATCGGTCTCAAATAGCCGTTGATAGATGGCCTCGAGTTCTGCCAACGTGTATCGGCGTACTCGTTCCATCAACCGCTGAGCAATGAAGTCTTGCACCCTCAACCGTTCACCGATAATCTGGGCATCTCGTTCACCCGCCTCGATCAATTCGCGCGTTAGCAGAAGCAAACGAAACTCACGCACGATCAACGCCAATAACCCAATTGGATCTTGTTCGCCAAGCAGAATTTCCAATTGCTGCAAGGCTTGTTTAACATTCCCCTGGGCAGCGGCGTTTGTCATTTCAAACGCGTTGGCTTGTCCGATCGGTGCGGAGAGCAGAAGCACATCATCCTCAGAAACGGGGCGACGATCATCCACATAAGTCAATAATTTGAGGATTTCTTGATGAGCCAAATGAGTGTCGTTCCCAACGTAATTGGCTAATAATCTGGCAGCACCGATGGTAACTACTCCCCCTAGCGCCCGGGCGTGTTGAATTATCCACGTGGGCATTTGAGCCAAGGGCGGAAAAGGAAATGGTTTCTCAACTGCTCGCGCATTATTTTTATGCACCCATTCTAATAGCCACTTCCCAGTGCTTTTCATCGTTGACCACCCTTTATCCTTGCCACTGGGAATCAAGCGATCTTCGGTCCAGATGACCAGATACGTGCTGCCCGGAAGGCTCTCTAACAAAGCGAGAAAGCGCTTTTGGGCTTGAGCCGAACGCAAACGTTGGAGAGGATTGCTATAAACAACCAGCCGTTGCACACCAAAAAAGGGTAACGTCATGCATTCGGCGTATAGGCGTTCTTCATCGTCAGTCTGAGCATCTAAGCGGACAAAATTAAAATCCCCTATCCCCTGTTCACCCAATATCTGGTGAGCTAACGTCTCCAGATAAGCCTGCATCCCCGGTAAATCTTCACCGTATATAAGATGAATCTGAGGCTCGGTCATCTGCGTCATTGGGCATCCTTAAACCCAATTCACTTAAAACCCAATTCACTTATCGCGTTTTCACATGATAGATCATGTAGCCTTTGCGCTCAAAGCAATCCACTTGCTCAATCTGTAAATCCCCCAAGTCGGCTTCGGTGGTCAGGGTGCGCTGAAGCCATGGCCCAAGTGGCGCCGTCAAAATAAGCACCAGAGTTACCAGGAACATGACCAGGGGTAAGCGTTCTAACTTCTCCCGCCAACTGCCTTTCACCCCCACCATACTCAGCCAGGCAACCAAGCCCGCTCCTAATCCCATTGAGACGTAATTTGTACCACAATTGGGGTGAATGGCCAAATCACGCTCTCCGGCCCTTAAACGCTGCAATGCCTCGGAGAGTCCAGCCTGAAAGGTCTCAATATCCACGTTTCCAATGATCCAGAATCCGCGGGCATTTGAATTTCCTGCCATGCGTAAGTCAGGGCGCTTGGCGGCCAGAACCTGAATCGTGGCATGCTCAAGCGCGTGATTGCGGCGAGTGCGCAGCCACCCATTTGGGCCCATCCATTCAAAGATCGAGTTTTTCATTGGGTAAGGCATCCTTTCTTTTATCCGGCATCAAGTTCCTGCATCATAGCGGCTCGGGTTCCCAAAGAAAGACGCTGGGACGTCGTACGAAAAGTTTCCACATCAATGTGACGTAAAAGTCCGATGGATAATCCTAACAACATCGCCTGAACACCGAATACCACCCCGTAGCCCAGCAAAGCATTTTGACTCATAACTAAGATAACATCCCTCACCGCTCCACCGAGAACCGATCCCAAGATGCGCGCTAAAGCGCTGGCCATTCCCCATGCCCCCATATACATGCCAACACTTTTGGTTGTCATATCCAACATTAAAGAGAGGTTCGAGACAGTAGCCAAACCGCTCCCAATACCTAATAGGACAACGCCCGCATAAAAAATCTGGGCCGAGGCGACAATACCTGCCCCGATCATCAGAACAAAGCCGAATAGCGCAGTTATCGCGCCCAAGAAGGCAACCCGGCGCTTACCCCAACGCGGTTCAAGCCAGGTTGCGGCCAATAGGGCAACTAAAAAACACGTGCCCCATATGGAGGTAATGCGCGTGGTTGCGGCTACAGGGAGATTAAAAGCTTCGGCGGCATAGGGCTCAAGCAGGATATCTTGACCCAAAATCGCAACTAACAAGGCGCTCAAATAAACAAAAAAGAGGCGGGCCTGTGGATTGTGCCAGATCAAACGAAGTTGCAAACCCCATGAGGCTGGCACTTCTGGTATGGCCTGGTTTGAAGGCATAGTTGATCGCGGTTCTAATTTTACTAGTCCTAATAGGCCCAATACCAGTGCAACCACAGCAACTGAACCGAATGCGCGTTGTAATTGCTCAGGGGAATATTCAGCCAGAAGTCGGCTCAAACCCGCCGCTGTCAGGATGATTCCCACAATCATAAGAAACCACATGGTTGCCACCGTGCGCGTCCGCTCCCGTTCACCTGAAAGCTCGGTGGCTAGTGAGAGATAAGATACAGCAGCAAGATTATAACCCAATCCCCATGCCCCGAACGTTAGCCCCAGTAGCAAAAGGCCAATGAAAAAGTTTTCGGGCAGGATAAACACCACCATCGGGGCAACCGCAAGGCCACCAACACAGAAAAGCAACCCTGCCAAAATGTAAGGGGAACGACGCAACCCCGCGATGGGATGACGATCACTAAATGCCCCGATAGCAACCTGAACCGGGGAGAACAAATAAGGCAATGAAGCCAGCAATGCCACCAGTGCTGCTGAGATTCCTAATTCCTTGATCATGACCCGATTTAGCGTGCTATTTATCGGCACCAGGGTGACCGCTACTGCTGCATGAATGAGTGCCAATTGCCAACGTTTAAGACCCATCTCTTCACCCTCTCAAGAGGATTTAGCCGGGGAATCAAGAAGCGCCAAGCGTAAGGCCTCACGCAGGGAACGGGCCTCTAGAACCTCAATCCCTTCTGGCCAGGGGTCAACACGACGCAATCGCCGCGGCACAATGGCCGTCTTGAAACCCAGTTTGGCGGCTTCGCGTAAACGAGCATTCATCTGAGCCACCCAGCGCAATTCACCCGAGAGCCCAATCTCGCCGATGAGCACTGTATCTGCGCGGATCGGGACATCGCGATAGGACGATGCAATCGCCGCAGCCACTGCCAGATCTGCTGCCGGTTCGGCGATCCGTAATCCCCCCACGACATTAACAAAAACATCCTGATCACTTAGACGTAACCCCAGGCGACGGGTCAACACCGCCACAATCAGCAATAGACGATTGACGTCAAGCCCATTTGGCGTGCGACGGGGATTACCCAAATTCGACGGGCTGGTCAACCCTTGAATCTCCACCAGCAGTGGACGCGTGCCTTCCATGGTTACCGCGATGGCTGAACCTGGGGCATTCACCATTCGTTCGGCTAAAAAGACCTCGGAAGGATTGGGCACCTCGGTCATGCCAGTTTCTCGCATCTCAAACACTCCTACTTCCGAGGTGGCACCAAAGCGATTCTTAACCGAACGTAATAAACGCACCGCCTGGTAGCGATCCCCTTCCAGGTAGAGAACCGTATCTACGATGTGCTCCAAAACGCGCGGGCCAGCAATCATCCCTTCTTTCGTCACATGACCAATCATGAAAACGGTTAGCCCCGAGGTCTTTGCCAATTCCCGTAAACGCGATGCACATTCCCGTACCTGACTTACCGAACCGGCACTGGATTGTAAAGCCGGCAAGTATATAGTTTGAATGGAATCAATGATAACCAAGCCAGGTTTAATTTCACGAATATGATCCAGGATGACATCAAGGTTAGTTTCCGTCACTAGGAAAAGATGCTCGAGAAAGAAATCACCTCTATGTTCATCCTCTTCGCTTTGTTCCATTTGGCGAAGCAACCGTAATGCCCGCATCTTAATTTGGCGCTCTGATTCCTCGCCCGACACATAGAGCACCGGACCAGTCACAGCATTGACCAGGCCCTGCTGGATCATCTCCAATGCCATTTGGAGCAGTAAAGTAGATTTTCCAATTCCCGGATCACCGCCCAGAAGCACTACCGAGCCCCGCACAATACCGCCCCCAAGGACGCGGGCAAACTCCGCCATTGGCAATATCCACCGGTCTTCTGCTACTCCAGGGATCTCCTCTAAGCGCAGAGGGCGAGAATGACTAGTCAAACCACGCAGAGAGGTCGCTACCGCGGTGGATGAACTAGGGGCCGCAATGACCTCTTCCACCATGCTATCCCACGCCCCACATTGAGGACAACGCCCTAATGGGCGGGGAGAGGTTCGGCCACATTGCTGACAGACATAACGGGTTTGTGTTTTCGCCATAGTCGCAAAGAAAAGGGGCTGGCAAGCATCCAGCCTACCAACCCCGTCCTCACTACTAAATAAGGATGCCCATCATCATGAGGTTGCCACACCCATCTTAATTAGATACTCATCTCAACCGTCTTTTGAGCCTCGGCTGGCGAGCCTTCTTCCTTGCGAAGCACAATCTCGCCATCTACAGCATCCACGACGATGACATCACCCTCGTTGAACTCGCCGGCCAGAAGCGCATCTGAAAGACGATCCTCAATGCGGTTCTGCAGCACTCGCCGTAATGGCCGCGCGCCCATCTCCGGGTCGTATCCTTCCTCGGCCAACAGTCGGATGGCCGCTTCGGTGGCTTTGAGCGTAATGTTGTTCTCGCGCAAGCGGTCAGAGACTTTTTGAATCTCCAAGCCGACAATCTTGAGCAAGTCTTCGCGATTGAGAGCGCGGAATACCACCACACCATCAAGGCGGTTGATGAACTCCGGCCGGAAAACGCGACGCAGCGATTCAAGCAGTTTCTTGCGCATCTCCTCGTAAGCCAACTGTTCTTCAAGTGTCTCGTCGCGCTTGACCTGGAAGCCCATCACATTCTGACGCTTGATCATGTCGGCCCCGATGTTCGAGGTCATGATAATGATAGTGTTGCGGAAATCCACCCGATGACCACGCGCATCGGTCAGGTGCCCTTCCTCCATGATCTGCAAGAGCATATTGTGGGCTTCCGGATGGGCTTTCTCAATCTCATCAAAGACCACGATGGAATAGGGCCGACGGCGAATCGCCTCGGTTAACTGACCCGCCTCTTCATAACCCACGTATCCGGGCGGTGCACCCACCAAGCGGCTCACCGTGTGACGTTCCATGAACTCCGACATATCCAACTGGAGCAATGCATCTTCACTACCAAAAAGGAAGCGTGCCAGTGCCTTGGTTAACTCAGTCTTGCCCACGCCGGTTGGGCCAAGGAACATGAACGATCCGATCGGGCGACGCGGGTCTTTCAAACCCGAGCGAGCGCGGCGAATCGCCTTGGAAATGGTTTCAATGGCCTCATCCTGCCCGATGATATGTTTGCGCAGTTCTTCCTCCATATGGAGCAAGCGTTCCGATTCGGTCTGCGCCATTTGCTTGACGGGGATACCCGTCCACATCGAAACCACCTCAGCAATGTCCTCGGCAGTCACAACCGGACTGTTCTCGCGGTCCCAGCCACTGCGCAGATGCTCAATCTCTTCTTCAAGCATCTGTGCCTTTCGGGTTAACTCCTGCACCTCCTCATAACGCCCGTCCTCGTTGGCCAAGATAATATTCTGGCGCAATGCCCGCAAGCGGGTCATAAGTTCCTTCACCGTCTTGGCGGATTGGCTTTTATACATGCGAACCCGCGAGGCCGCTTCATCAATCAGATCTATGGCTTTATCCGGCAAATAACGCTCGGTGACATACCGCGCCGAAAGGCGGGCCGCCGCTTCGAGCGCTTCATCCGAAATGATCAAGCGATGGTGCTCTTCATAGGCGCCGCGGATTCCGCGCAGGATTTCAATGGTCTCCTCCACCGTGGGCTCATTGACCATAATTGGCTGAAAACGGCGCTCCAACGCGGCATCACTCTCAATATACTTGCGGTACTCATCCAAGGTAGTAGCACCAATCACCTGCAACTCACCCCGCGAAAGGGCAGGTTTCAGGATGTTCGCCGCATCCACAGATGAGCCGGCCGAACCCGCGCCGACGAGCATGTGCACTTCATCAATGAACAGGATGGCGCCCGAAGCTTTCAGTTCTTCAATGACGCGCTTTAAGCGTTCCTCAAACTGGCCGCGGTACATCGTTCCTGCCACCAACGAACCCACATCCAGTTGCAGAACTCGCTTGCCCAACAGGGGTGCCGGCACATCACCCTCAACAATGCGCTGCGCCAAGCCTTCAACAATCGCCGTTTTCCCAACCCCGGGTTCACCGATCAGAGCCGGATTGTTCTTGGTACGGCGCGCCAAAATTTGGATGACACGCTCAATTTCCATCTGGCGTCCAATGACCGGGTCGAGTTTATTTTCCTCGGCCAATGCCGTCAAATCAGTCGCCAGTTGATCAATCAGGGTTGTCTTTTGCTGGCTTTTCTGCTCTTGGCGTTGGGACGGCGCTCGCCCTGAGGCACCCTGCAAGGCGCTACCGCTCTCTTGCAGCACACGCTTCGTCTGGCGCTTGATCTGCTCCGGGGTTACGCCCAATTTACGCAACACGTCCAGCGCCTTACCCTCAGTAGAACGGATCAGACCCAGCAGCAGGTGCTCAGTACCGATATAATGATGTCCCATATTCCGGGCTTCTTCAATGGCATACTCTAACACCCGTTGCACGCCCGGCGAAAGATCAATTCGACCACCACGGTATGTACCAAAGCCGCTGATGCGATCGACAATATCCTGAACCCGTTCGGGTTCCAAACCCAAATCGCGTAATACACGGCTGGCAATACCGCCTTCTTCTTGAATTAGGCCTAACAGCAGGTGTTCAGTGTTTATGGTGCTCTGGTGCATGCGCTCGGCCTCTTGATGCGCCAGGCTCAACACTCTACGCGCCCGCTGCGTGAAACGTTCCATCCCAGACAAGGTAATCCTCCTTCAATGCAAAACCAACTCTCCAAATAACTTTAATTTCTCAACCTATCATGATGCGCAAATTTGCGTCACCAGAAACGACACTTTATCATGGGGAGCGCTCATTGCTCCGCCCTGTGTGTAATTCTACCAGAGTTTAAAGGCTTGTCGAGAGCCTCCTTTATAATGACGTAAAAGGTTACCATCCCTTGTTTCCGACGCAGCTATGGGTTCAAAAAATAAGCCAGCAACCAACGCGTGGTCGCTACCAAGGCTTCCGCATGGGTGCGCTCATAATTGTGAGAGGCATCCACTCCCGGCCCGATTAGAGCAACTGGCGCATTTCCACCTGCGCGCCAAAATGCGCTACCATCGGAGCCGTAATAGGGGTAAATATCCACCTTATATGGAATCCGATAGTGCTCGGCGAGTTGCTGTAACCGTAGACTCAGCCTTCGATCATATGGCCCTCCGGAATCCTTGACGCATAACGTGGCATGAAATTCATCCGAGGTCTGCCCCTCACCCACAGCAGCCATGTCCACGACGACCATTTCTTTTAAGTCCGAGGGTAGACCTGCTGAAGCCCCATGCCCCACCTCTTCATAGGTACTAAAAAGAGCACAAATCGTATGCCGCGGTTTTACTTGTGCCTGGACTAACGTCTTAAAGGCCGTGACTACACAAGCCACTCCCGCCTTATCATCGAGGTGCCGCGAACGCACAAAGCCTGCATTCACCTCGACGCGAGGGTCAAACGCCACAAAATCGCCCACCTCAATCCCTAAGGCGCGCGTTTCATCGGCGCTACTGGTACGAACATCTAAGCGAACCTCCATGTTCTCGGCCTCGCGCGGTATTTCGGCAGTACGCTTTCCATAGACATGTGACGATGCCACAGTGATCAACAAACTACCGCGATAACGCCGTCCATCGCGCGTAAAGATAGTGCAACCCTCCGTCTCAACGGTATTCCAGGCGAAACTCCCAATCGGGGTCAATTTCAAACGTCCGTTCGGCTTAATTTCCTTGACCATTGCCCCCAGGGTATCAAGGTGTGAGGCAACCACCCGAGGTGCTGATCTGTCTTCTCCTTCCAGACAAGCCAATAGCGCCCCTTTAGGGGTTCGCTCTATATGAACCCCATTCAGGCCATTTAAAGTCTGTTCCAGATACGTCACAGCCATATCAGTAAATCCAGTAGGACTGGGCACATTCAACAAACCAGTAAGAAACTCTATCAACTCGTCTCCATGGATATCTGGTAACGTTTCCATACGAATCACCCTTCAGCGTAAGCCGGAATGCCTTCAAATGCCGCAATGGTGTCACGCCAATGCCGACTCAAAGGAACGCTGGTCTGAGAGTGGTAATCATAAGCCACCATGACCACTTCAGCCTGGGCTTTTATCTGCCCGGTTGCAGGATTCTCAATCACGTAAACCATTTTCAGGCTCTTATTTCCCAGGTGCACTGTTTTAACCCCAACCCTCAATTCTTCCATTAAAGAAATTGGAGCACGATAAGCAATATGAATATTGGCGACAATCAAACCCAGATCGAGAAATGAGTGACCATCAAACAGACCAAGGTGGATTAAATAGGCTAGGCGGGCCTGTTCCAAGTACGTAAGGAAGCGCGCATTGTTAACGTGCCACTGGGGATCCAAATCCCCGTAACGAACTTGAATCGGATAATAGAAGCGGAAATCCACGTTCATGTTTCGCATTATAATGGCAAGACCCAAACTACGTCAAAGGTCATCCTTCCAGGATGACCTTAGTCACTTGTTACAAGGGGTACAAATGCATAAACTAAATAATATAGATAATTTCTATCCGCATTTCCGAAAAGAGGGATAGCAACTATGCAAATTACACGACAAGCTGACTATGCCTTACGCGCAATTTATTATCTAGCCCAATTAGGGCCTAACCAGCGGGCAGCAACCAGCGAGATCGCTGAACAACAGAATATTCCGCCTTCATTCTTAGCCAAAATCATCTCGCAGCTTTCGATCGCCGGTTTGATTCATACCTCGCGAGGCGCACGTGGAGGCGTTTCATTGGCTAAACCGCCTCATGAAATCAACGTGCTTGAAGTTGTTGAAGCCATTGATGGGCCGATTATGCTCAATGAGTGCACCCAATCACCAGATGCTTGCCCCTTTGGTGAGAATTGTGCCCTCCGCCCATTATGGTGTGAGGCAAAAAGTGAATTAGTTGAACGGCTCCGCCGCGCCACCTTTGCTAACGTAGCCGCCACCTCTGCCGCTGGTTAACCCATCTAGCCCTGACGCAAGTGTGCCTCTAAAGAGTGAAGAGGATAACGCGCCGTCATATCCAGGGTCAGAGGGGTAACCGACACAACATGTTCATATAGCAGTGCGTAAACATCAGAGTCTTTTGGTACTTCATCAGGTGAAACCTGCACCCGGTAACCTAAAGGGGCTTCCTCATCCAGCCCGCCTCGACGGGTAGAGTAAGGCACATAATAGCGGTGTAGAGCCAATCGCGTCACTCGCCATGGTGTTTCTGGAGTAGCCGAGGCGGGAATCTCAACTTTAAGAATTTGCACATCGCCCGGCAAACCAGACTGCAAAATGCGCTGGGCAAAATAAGCGGTAAAGTGCGCGGCAACCGAAAAATCCACCTCGGTTGAATGAGAAAGATGATTTTGAATCCCGGTTTGAAGCGATACGGCCAGGGCTGGAATACCAAAAGAGGCTGCCTCCATTGCAGCACCAATCGTGCCTGAGATGGTGATTCCAGTGCCTACATTCTCACCATAATTAATCCCTGAAACCACCAAATCGGGGTAACGAGGCATCAGTTCTAAAATGGCATGGTCAACCGCTTGGGCAGGCGACCCATTTACGCCATAAGCCACCCAGGTTAAGCCGCACCTCTCTCTCACCCGTTGTTCAATCCGCCCATTCATGAAATGAGGCATGCTCCGCCCCGCACCCGTAGATTGAGTCAGCGGTGCAGCAATGGTAACATCTCCCATGACGGCCAAAGCACAAGCGGCAGCCCACAAACCCGGCGACTCTACTCCATCGTCATTGGTGAGTAAAATCAAAGGTTTTTGCATCTTCTAACCCCTTGAGGATGGAAATTACCAGAATGAAAAAGAGCGGTTACCAAACCGCTCTACCATCTGTGCCCTCGGCGTGACTCGAACACGCAGCCTTTTGCTCCGCAAGCAAACGCTCTATCCATTTGAGCTACGAGGGCGCCTTGTGCTCATAATATACCGCGAGGGCGCAGAATCGTCAAGTGCTATGCCTGAAATGGCAACTGTAGCACTTGTGAGAATCGGTACATCATAGTATCCCAAAGTTACCCTCTACTATGATAAATTTAGTTGAATTTTGCCCTGGTTAGGATAAAATATAATCAAGCATGCCTTGGGTGATCTGACTATAGGGGGTAATTATGGGGGCGCTCTGAAGGAGTGCTTATTCTAAACCACAGAAAGGATACCATAATGTCTTTAAAACTGGCAACTGTTTTGCTAATTGTCGCCTTGGTACTTACTGCTTGCTCGGGGTCGTCACCATCCACTCCTACTGCAGCTCCAACAAATCAAGCCCCCGCCCCAGAAAACACTCCCACTCCCCAAGGCCCCCAAGCAGTCAGTCAAATTGAGGATCTAAAAAAAGCCACGATCCAGATTGAAGCCCAGGGCACTTTTGTGGATCCCGAAGTCGGATTGATGCTCAATGTCGCCGGACGCGGTTCCGGCTTTATCATTGATCCTTCCGGCATTGCGGTTACGAATAACCACGTCGTCACTGGTGCCGCGTTGATCAAAGTATGGGTAGGGGGTGAGACTGAGCCACGTAATGCGCGTATTCTGGGCGTTTCAGAATGTTGGGATTTGGCCGTCATTGACATCGAGGGGGATGGCTTTCCCTATCTGGCGCTTCACGAGGGGGAGATAAACCCCGGGCTGGAGGTTTATGCCGCCGGTTTTCCGCTCGGTGACCCTGAATACACGTTAACCAAAGGAATTGTATCTAAGGCCAAAGCCGATGGAAAAACTTCCTGGGCTGCGATCCCCGCCGTCATCGAACATGATGCGCGTATTCGAGGTGGCAACTCCGGCGGTCCACTAGTGGATAATCAAGCCCGCGTTGTGGGAATTAATTACGCTGGGAACAACGTCTATGACATGAATTTTGCCATCCGCGCCCAAGATGCAATGAAAGTGATCGAAACCTTACGCAAAGGCCAAGACTTTGAATCCATTGGCGTAAATGGCCAGGCTGTGATGAGCGAAGACGGGAGCTTGAGCGGAATCTGGGTTGCTTCAGTCAAATCAGGCTCTCCCGCGGGTAAGGCCGGCGTCCAAGGTGGAGACATCATTACCCGTATGGAAGGGTTGGTTCTAGCCACCGACGGCACGATGAGTGATTACTGTGACATTCTGCGGACCCGGAGTTCCGACAGCCCGATCGCCATTGAGGTCTTGCGTTTCGATACCCAGGAAGTTCTCTCGGGTGAACTCAACGGGAAGCCACTAGAAGCCAAGTTCTCCTTTGCCCAAGAACTGGGTGACGAAACCTCAGACACAGGCTCTGCTGCCACAGATTACATCTTAGTTCAGGATAACTCGGGCGCTATTCAGGTCGCCATTCCTTCCACCTGGAGCGAGATAGATGGCTCACCATGGGTCTTAGATAACGACGTGATCGGTGCCAGCATCACAGCGGCAGCAAATCTGAACAACTTTATAAATTATTGGGATGAACCAGGGATCTTCTTCGCCGTCTCCGATCAGGTAGCCCAACTGGCTGGTTACATTCAGTTGCTTGATGCCTATCGTGAAAGCTATCGCAGTGAGTGCAAACTGCAGGGGCGTTATGATTACGAAGATAGCGCCTACGAAGGGGCTTACGATGTTTATACCAACTGCAACGGTGCTGGGAATGCTCTCATCGTGCTCACGGCGCGACCCAAGCAAAACAAGACGGCTTTTTTGGTAACCTTCATCTTTAACGCGATGAGCGATAGTGATTGGGTTGCCCTTGATCAGGCTTTGAATACCTTTGACGTCGTGGGGGCTTTACCCTAAAGTTCATTTCGGCTGTTTGCCTAACGACAAGGGCATCCGACAGCAGTTATAATCCTGTCGGATGCCCTTGAATTACAAAATCCTTGGAAAGGTTTTAAAACCCGTCGAGCGCAGAAAAACCTGCGCCCGACAGTACCCCGGTTCTGGTGCAACGCTTTACTCCCCCTGGTTCGCGTTAAACCCTTCTTCATGGATCAGCGCCACAAAAGCCTCTACAACTTGTGGATCGAATTGCGTACCGGCACAGCGCTGAATCTCTTCTAAAGCCACCTCTGCAGAACGCGCTGGACGGTAAATACGTCCGCCAGTAATGGCTTCAAACGCATCTACAACCGCCAAAATGCGCGATCCCAATGGAATTTGATACCCCTTCAATCCATGAGGATAACCAGTCCCATCAAAATGCTCATGATGACAATGGATGATCGTTGCAACCCCGTTTAAACCGGTGACAGTTTGCACAATCTGTGCTCCAATTTCGGGATGCCGCCGCATCAGCTTCCATTCATCTTCGGATAGCGGCTCGGGTTTCTGCAAAATCTCGATGGGGATTCCCACTTTGCCTAAATCATGGAGCAACGCCGCCAATCCGATGGTCTTAACCTCTGTAGGCAAACACCCCAAACGTTCGGCAAGGCGTTCAGCCATCTGAACCATGGTAAGGCTATGTTGGGTAATAGATACATCATAGTGCTCAATGCTCTTTGAGAGCATGAGAACATCATTATGCAACGGTGGACGCAATTCTGGATGGGACGTAAAAGTCAAAATAGATTGCGCATAACGCGACAACAAGCCCGCCAGCCTCAATTGACCGTCGTGAAAACGCGCCGATTGTTTTACCCCAATGATCAGTACGCCCTTCGCAGCAGAGGAATCCTCACCGATTGCCACAATAAACAAAGCATTAGCATCGTGATAGCGTAAAGTGCGCCCTTCATCCAGGCTTAAGGAATCCTGCTCACGCGAAATCAACAAGGGTTGTCCTGATGAAACCACCTGATGATATAAACGCTGAGCATAGAAGGGTTCTGCTAACCGCCGCAAATGACCACCGCCATCGGCGAAAACCACAGCGCGCGTTTCAAACCCCCATTCTGACCCCAACACAACTACCTTACAAAAAGCCACACGGGTTACACTCACCACACACGCCGCCAGGCCGGATAACGCCACCCCCAAGGCATCCTCATAGGTAGGCATGGCAGGGGCAAACGACGCCGTAGTCGGCTCAAATCCGGTGGTGGTCACCGATTCGGCCACTATGCGACGCAGTTCACCCGTATCCGGAAGGCGAGAATCCATCCAAAGCATCCTTGGGTCGAATTCGTTATCCTGCGGCAAGCCGGTTACACCTCAACGCACCGGATCAATGCACACCCACTGGGATAGGGATCTCAACCCGCAGCGGCAACTCATGCGCTAGGAATTGGGCTGCAAAGTCGCTCAACGTTTCCGCTTGAATGCTGCATAAGCGTTCCATCATCTCAGCGGAAAACGTAAACGACTCGCCGTTGTAACCCTGGGCAATCGCCAAAGCAGGATTTTGAAGTAGTTGATCACGGAAACGCTTACTGACTACTGCAGCACAGAAAAGGTGGCTCACCTCGGCTTCGGTTTCGGCCTTGCGATAAGTTACGGTTTGGGTTCCCCAATCCATCGCGTAACGCATTTTTACCTCCATTAGTATAGTATATTGGTATATAGACTAAAATTTTGCAATCAAGTTTGTTATCCAACTCACGCCTAAAACAAAAACTGCGGGTTTTGGTCCTTTTAGACCAATCATTAACCCCGCAGTTATTTTCAACGCCCTGTTGAGGCGCTAAGCAGCAATTACTCGTGCGAAAACGCCTGCTTCCTCTTCTCAGTCAACCCGACTTAACGCACCGTATCACCACTGGCTTGAGGGGAACGTCGTACCGTATCACCACTGGCTTGAGGGGAACGTCGTACCGTATCACCACTAGCCTGAGGCATTTCCATTGCTACATGCACCGAAAACAGGGACGTTTTCATGCTCCAATCTCCTTTCGCCTTCTTTCAGGTTCAAATTCTTTGTTTAGTATGCAACCCTTTAGGATGCAAACCAGGCTTCAAATGAGGCTCATTTCCTCATCAAATTGTTAACAATGAGTAAAGAGCTCAATCCAAGCCCAGCTCAATTTAAAACCTTGCAGAGACGACAACCCCACCATCCCCTAAGGGCTTTCGCCGCATTACTATATAGAATTCAGCCCAATAAGAAACTAACGAATAAGGGCTTCAAATAAAGATTGAGTCTGCAGCGAGGGCGCTGTGTTCAATTCTTCTGAGAGCACCCGCCGGCAATAATCGTACTGGCGCACCACGGCAGCTCGATTTCCCATAGCGGCATAAGCCTGCATGGCTAAACGGTGTGCTTCTTCAAAACACGGATCTTCTTGGAGAAGTTGTTGCGCACATGTTAATGCGCCCTGGGCATCACTCTGTTGCAAGTACAATTCCCCCAACCTCAAGACAACCCCGGTATAGGCATTGAACAGGCGCTGACGTTCAATCAGAACCCAAGTCTCATCCAAGCCAGGTAAATAGGGCCCTTGGTAGTAGCGCAAGGCGTTTTGGTAGTGAAGGATTTTTTGCCGTGGATCGCTACTCCGTTCGGCATGGTAAATTTCGCGGAAAAACTGCTCGACATCATACTCATAATCCAAATCAGTATTGAAGCGATAAATCCCATCCTGAAAAAGAACCACATCCTTGCCTACTGCGCGGCGCAAGCGATAAAGTGTGTTCTTGAAGCGAAGGTGCAATTCATGCGGAGAGCAATCGCGCCAAAAGACATTTCCGACGATTTCGCGCGTCACTCCATCGGGACGAGTTAGCAAATAGAGAAATAGATCGCGTGCACTTTGCGTTTGCCAATCCCCAATCGTTAAGGCACGGTTATTAAGTTTTATTTGTATTTTTCCAAGAGTCTGAATGACTAATAATGGGCCAATAAAAGGGATCGTTGCAGCTTGTCGGCGCAAACGGCGGCGCAGAACATTCAATTGGACATCAAATCGCTCTAAACGAACAAGCAATTCATTTACCAATCCCGATAACCTATCATCGTTAACCAAGGATAATAGGATAGGACGGGATTCTCGAACCAAACTGAGAATACCAGGGGGTGTATCTCGATTTATCAAAGAGGATATAAAGTTCAAGATATCTTGCTGCAAATCCTCAGTATGCGGTAAAAGATTCCATCGAGCCAGCAAGAGAAAAAGGCGAGCACGCAAAGCCTCTGAAGTATGCCCTTGTGACTCGAAGAAATCAGCTGCAAGTTGCAGATCTTGAATTGCTAATGCAGGGTTTCCATTGAATAATTTGAAGCGCCCATTTTCTAAACGACATAAGTTTTGCTCGTAAGCGGAACCGCTTTCTTCAGCCATTATCCAAGCCTGCTCTAAAAACGGCTTAGCTTGAATAAATTGTCCTTGAAGATCCAGCATTACTGCTTGACTCAATTGAAGATAAATGCTCAAAAAACGGTCACCCAACCGTCCTACTATGTGGTTGGACTGTTGATAAGCCTCTAAGGCCGAACTCCATATACCAAGATCACGGTAGAGATCCCCAATTGAGGCTAATGCATAAGCCTCCATCCGTAAGTAGCTGCTTTGACGCGCATATTCAACCGCTTTTTCCAAAGTAGCAAGTGCACCTTCATAATCCCCCATCTGTCTTTTGAGATCTCCCAAGTTGTTAAGGACATTTGCCAATCGTACAAAGTTATGGGTGGATAACCAATGATTAATCGCTTGGGAAAACAATCGTTCAGCTTCCAGGTGATTTCCTAACGCCGAATTAATAGTACCCATCTCCATTAAGGAAAATGCAATGAAATTAGACTCTGCAGTCCCTTCGAAATACCGAAGGGATTGTTCAAAAGTCGCTAATGACTCACGCATATAGCCTTGATGATATAGAATGATGCCTTTCTGTTGCAAGGTAATTCCGAATAGTTTTCGAGAGTTTGGACAGTCACCCACTAAGGAAAGAGCCTCATTAACATCATTCAATGCTACGTTGTATTCTCCAATCCGCCGTAGGGCTGCAGCGCGTCGCACTAATGTCTCAACTCGTTGGATTTTCTGGTCTTCCGGATAAAGATTAAGCGACTGATCTAAATAAGCTAAGCCTTCATGAACGCTTCCCTTGATAAGGCATAAATTCCCTTTCAATGAAAGCAAAAGTGGACTCTGTTGAAAAGACGTCTCCGGCAACTCATCCAGCCATTGTTGTAAGGTGATTAACCTTCCGTCCTCAAACAACTCCGCCCCCACTTCCTCTAGCAACGGTACGGTTTGGTCCACTCGCCCCAGCCGACGGTAAAGCATGTAAATACGCTCCCACGCCCGCTGTTGACAATAGCGTTCACTTAATCGCGCTACCAGCCGTTCAGCTTCCTCGGGACGTTCGGCTAACAACCGCTGCTGTAGAAAATCGGCAAATAAATGATGATAGCGATACCAAACCCGTCCCTCCCCCACTGGCGTTAGGAAGAGATTCTCGCGCAACACCGTGTTGATGAGGGCATTCCAATCAGCCTGAATGCCTAACGCCTCACCAATAACTTCCTTACACTCCGTGGCATCAAACTCTTCTAATAGAGAGGAATAGAGCAAAAAATCACGCAATTCAGGTGGCTGACGTTCCAGCACTTGGGTCGCCAAGTAATCATACAGCCCAACCGAGGCAATCCGCCCCCGGCGCAGGCGATCCAAAATACCCGTATCGGCCAATTGGGAGGATAATAACAACCCTGTAATCCATCCTTCTGAAAGCCGCGCCAATTCATAGGCCACACTCTCTGGAATGGCTTGACGCAAAGTCTGCCCGAAGAAGGCTTGCACTTCTTGAGGAGTAAAAGCCAAGTCCTCCGCCCCTAAACCTCCTACCAACGAACGGGCCACCATTAGTGGAAGATCGGGAAGAGCAATCAGCGTGCGTGAGGTGAGGATCACGTGGCAATTTTCATCGCTGTCCTGGACCAAACGACTGATAAAATAGGCAATCGGTTCACTTTCCTCGATCAGGTGATAATCATCCAAAACGATCACAAAGTGTTCATTAATCGCCTCAAACATGTCCTGGATAACAGCGCTGACCATCGTATCCAGGTTTAGTTCCCCCTCCGCCATGTTTTGTAATACTGCGCGCGAACGCTTGCCGAAGAGAGGAAACTGCATTGTAATGGAAGCCACTAAATGGCTAAGAAACCGGATTAGTTCCTGATCTAAAACATCCAGCGCATACCAGCAAAAAGGCCATTCGGTATGATGGGCAAAATCTACTACCAGCGAGGTTTTCCCGTACCCGGCTGGTGCGGCGATAATAATCAACTTATATTCTAGTAACTCGTGGAGCGCGTCAATTAATCGAGGCCGGCTTAAGAGATCATTGCGTCGGCGCGGGACAAAAATTTTGGTCGGCAGGATGGGAACCGGTGCGTCCATAGCAAGCCTTCGTGAAAAATCAGCGCGCTAAATGCCCGCGGAACCTCAATAATGGCAAAAAATAAACCGCTTTTATAATAACACAAAACCTCATGGCTGCATCGTCATGCGCTCGACCATGAGGTCTCTGGTGGGCGCGGAGGGTCTCGAACCCCCGAACCTCACGGATGTGAACCGTGAGTCGGGGGTTCGAAGATCAT